>NZ_CASGGV010000231.1:0-499 GCF_949319125.1 Frankia sp. Hr75.2
AAGCTGGTCAACGAGCTCGTCGAGGCCGCCGACGACAAGCAGCTGGTCAAGACCATCGCCCGCTATGGCCGTGTCGACCTGCTCTGCATCGACGAGCTCGGCTACATGGAACTCGACCGGCGCGGCGCCGAACTGCTTTTCCAGGTCCTGACCGAACGCGAGGAGAAAGCCTCCGTCGCGATCGCCTCCAACGAGTCCTTCGGCGGCTGGACCAAGACGTTCACCGACCCCCGCCTCTGCGCCGCCATCGTCGACCGGCTCACCTTCGGTGGCGCCATCATCGAGACCGGCACTGACTCCTACCGTCTTGCCCACACCCGCGCACGCACCGCCGACCACGGCTGATCGATAGCCTCCGCGCATGCCCGGCAAGCCGACCAGCCGGGCAGCGGGCTCGGCGAGCTATGACACGGCTGGTCAGCGCGGCTTGGAAGCACGCAATGAATACATGAGCGGCACTCGCTTGCGCCCTTCAGGTAGCCGGAATCCATCCGGCCCA
>NZ_CASGGV010000232.1:0-473 GCF_949319125.1 Frankia sp. Hr75.2
ACCACGCGGACAAAGGTACCGGACCTTGTGCCCAAAGCGAGATGCCACCGCGCCAGTCGCCTACCCTACAAGTAGCTTTTCCTAGATTCCTTCCTGTTCAAGGACGAGGACGGCCTGGGCGAACTTGCCGACATGGCGTGGGCAGCCGCGGAAGCGGTTGAGGATCCGCCAGTTCTTCAGGACCGCGAACCCACGCTGGCCTGGTGCGCGGGTGGCTGCCTGGGTGCGGTTGATCTCCTTGAGCCTGTCGGAGAGCTCGCCGTTCGCGGGCTTCTTGTAAGGGACGAGGAGACGGTCGCTCTCGCCGCCGACGTACCCTTTGTCGGCGAAGAGATGGATGGTCTCCGCGCTGTTGATCACGTGGAGGACGTCGTGCATTCGCGTGGCCTTGAGGTCGTGGATCGAGCCGGGCAGCCCCTCGGAGATCCAGATCATCCGGCCGTAGGGGTCCATGAGGCCCTGCAGGTTGATCC
>NZ_CASGGV010000233.1:0-84152 GCF_949319125.1 Frankia sp. Hr75.2
AGCCCACCAGGCACCCGAGGGCAGGTTCGGACCCTATGCCAAACACTGAACCCAGTACCACCCTGGACATAGTCACGCAGTTGTGGTGCGCGGTACAGTGCGAACGTGGCGGCCAAGGCGTCTGGAGAGCTGGGGGTCCGCGAGCGCACCCGGCGAGCCGTGCGAGCCGAGCTGGTGTCCGTCGCGATGGACCTGTTCGCCCGCACGGGCTACGAGGCGACGACGATCGACGAGATCGCGGTCGCCGCCGGAATGTCCCGCAGCACCTTCTTCCGCTACTTCGCATCCAAGGAAGACGTCGTACTCGGCCATCTGACCACGATGGGCCGGTCACTTGTCGACGCCCTGGCGGAGCGGCCCGCCGACGAGGATGCCTGGACGGCGCTGCGCCGGGCCTTCGACGTGCTCCTCGACTACCACGCCGGAGACCCACAGGGCACCCTCGGGCTGCGCCTCATGATCGATGGTAGTCCCGAGCTCCGGGCCCGCAACCTGGAAAAGCAGTGCCGATGGCACGAGCCGCTCATCCCGCACATCGCCGCCCGCCTGGGCCCCGTCTCCGCCGAGGCCGGTGTCGACGCGCGCCCCGAGGCGATCATCGGTGCCGCGCTCGCCTGCCTGGAGGCGGCGAACAGAGCATGGCGGGCCACCGACGGCCAGGCACCCCTGGACAAGGTCCTCGACGACGTCATGCGCACCGTCCATCCCGGAGCCTTCTGACCCAGGGAAAGCCGTCGCGTCCCGCCAGGAGCGGCGTTCCAGGTCGCCGCCCGCCGGTCCGGCCGGCAGGAGGGCACAGCCGCGCTCGACCTGTACGCGCCGAGCCCCGCCGTCCACAGCGCCGCCAGCGACTGCCAAAACTGGCACTCGGAGCCCGTAATAAATCTATATGCCCAGACTGGAACTGAGTGCCGCGTTTGGCGTAAGGTCTGCGTGTCGACGCCACATCGCGGCGGCGGCCCGGGCAGCGATCCCCAGTCCGTTCGCGAACACCGTCGCACGACGCTCGCCGCGGCAGCGGCGGCACCAGGCCGGGCCCGCCCCGGCATCACCACCGGGAAGCAGGTCGCCGGGTGGCCGTGCAGTCGTCGAACACCTGAAGTGTCGACACCGGAGCAAGGGAGCACAGGCATGGGTCGGGCGATTGTTTTCAACGGTGACCGGACATGGGAGGAGCGCGACCTGCCGGTGCCCGATCCTCAGCCGGGTGGCGCGGTGCTGCGGGTGGAGGCGACGGGCTTATGCCACGGCGACGTCGACCAGTTCAACGGCATCGGTCGCACCCCGAGAGGCGGGGCGTTCCCCGTGGTTCCAGGCCATGAGGTCGTCGGACGGATCGAGAAAATCGACGCGCGGGCAGCCGAGGAATGGGGCGTCACGGAAGGAGACCGGGTCGCCGTCCGCACGATCGTCATCACCCCCGAAGGCAGCACCCGCGCCTACGGGATCGACTTCTCGGTGAAGGAGGGCTCCGGTCTCTACGGCGGTTACGCCGACTACATGGAGATCCTGCCGGGATCCGCGGTCTACCGCCTCCGGGAGGACCTTCCCGCGGCGGAGCTCACGATCTTCGAGGCGTTGTCCTGCGCGGTCACGTGGGTCCGCCCGGTCAAGGACGGTCACACCGTCGTCATCGAGGGACCCGGCCACATGGGCCTGGCCACCGTCGTCGCGGCCCGCGCCGCGGGCGCTGGCACGATCGTGGTCACCGGCCTCTCGCAGGACCGGTCCCGGCTCGACTGCGCCCTGCAGGTGGGCGCTGACCACGTGATCGACGTCCAGACGGAGAACGCCGCGCAGCGCCTCGCCGACATCACCGGTGGACGCATGGCCGACGTCGTGATCGACGCGGCGTCCGGGAGCTCGGTGACGGTCAACACCGCGATGGAGCTTGTCGGCAGGGGCGGCCACATCGTCATCGCCGGGCTGAAGGACGAGCCGGTGAACGGCCTGGACAGCAACTCGATCCTGTTCCGGGGGATCACCATCAGTCCCGGGGCCGGACTCGACGCGGCCCGCGCGGTCGCGCTTATCAACGACGGCCAGGTGCCGACCACTGCGCTGGCCGGCGAGACCTTCCCGCTCGATCGCTTCGAAGACGCCTTCGCGCTGCTGGATCGCCGTGTCCCCGGCCGTGACGCGGTGCGGGTGTCCCTGCAACTCTCCTGAACAGCTCGCCGGCTCGCCGGTGAGAACCGGCAGTGAGAGGAAGTCCCTGATGGACCTGCAGACGTTATCCGACAAGATCGAGATCAACGAGGTTCTTACCCGGTACGCCCGAAGCTGCGACTCGAGGGACTGGGATCTTTTCCGGACGCTGTTCACCCCTGACGCGTTCCTCGACTACAGCTCGGTGACGTCGGCGGTCGGCTCGCGTGACGAGGTCGCCGCCTGGCTCGAGGCGGGGCTGGGCAGGACGCCGTGGACGCAGCACTTCATCAGCAACGTGGAGATCGACCTCGACGGCGACAGGGCGAAGGTTCGGGCGATGTTTTACAACCCGATGCTGCTGCCGGGGATGACCGAGCTGAGCTACTGCGGCGGCTACTACCACCACGACATGGTGCGGACGCCGCAGGGATGGAAAAGCGAGCGGCTCGTCGAGGAGAACCTGTGGTTCGTGAACCATCCAGGGGCACCCACACCCTGACTACGGCGCGAGCAACGCCGCGACACAGTCCGCTCAGGACGTGTCACTTCGGCTTGATCTTCCGGTGAGTCTCCGCCCCGAGGTGCTACGCGATGCGATGCGGTCCAGCCCCGGGTCCGGGCGCTGCCGGCCACCCTCCCGATCTCCCACCCGGCCATCATCGGCCAGATCCGGCCTGGCCGTCACCGACACCACCACGATCGTCTTCCTCCCTATCCGCCCTGTCACAAGATGATGGCTGGTACCTGTCTCACCTCATGCTGACAGATAGGGGTACCGGGATCTGCTCATCGTGATGCGAGCGCGGCGAAGGCTTCGTCCAGGAGGTCGACGAGGTCGAGCTCACCGTCGGAAGCGGTCCAGTGGTCGACGGCGATGTTCAGGCAGTCCAGGGCGGCGGCGGCGCGTACGGACAGGGCCAGGGTCGCGGGTTTCGGGGAGTCGCCGCGTTCGGCGAGCGCCTGGGCCAGGGCGGGGCGCCAGTTATGCTGCTTCTCCCGCTGTCGCGCACACAGGGCAGGGGTGTCCAGGATGAGGCGCGTCATGGCAAGTGCACTGGCCGAGTCCTGACGGTAGGGCTCGATGAGGGTGTCCAGCGCGTGGCGCAGCGCCGTCCAGTCGTCTTCGTCAGCGGGGCGGCTACGCAGGGCATCGGCGACCTGGTCGCCCTGTGCGTCGAGGGCGCCCAGGACAGCTTCCTCCTTGCTACTGAAGTAGCGCAGGAAAGTGCTCCGGGAGACGCCGGCCGCCGCAGACAGATCGTTGACGGTGACCTTCTCGAAGCCTTCGCGATGGAACAGCTCGAGGGCCACCTGGGCCAGCTTCGTACGGACGGCGGCCCGTGCGATCTCCCTCGTCGTCGTCCGCGCCGCTCCGTTCACCGCGTGATCCTACCTCATCCCCTGGTCCCGGTTTGCACAAACGACACTCAGCCACTAGCATGACACTCAGTTTCATAAACTGCACCTGCACCTATTATAGAATTCGCAGCTCATCTTGGCGTCCCATCGATCCGTGGACGCCGCCTCCCCCGGCGAGACGGAGATATCGCACTGTGACCAAGACTCTCGGACTCATCGGCAGCGGCATGATCGGCGGCGGGCTGGCCCGCCTCGCCGTGGCCGCCGGCCTGGACGTCGTCCTGAGCAACTCTCGCGGCCCCGAGACCCTCGCCGGCCTGGTCGCCGAACTCGGCGAGCACGCGCGCGCCGCCACGCCCACCGAAGCCGCGCAGGCCAGCGATCTGGTGGTTGCGACCATCCCGTTGAACGCCTACCGTCGGCTCCCGGCGGCAGCACTCGCAGGCAAGGTCGTGATCGACACGATGAACTACTACCCGGAACGCGACAACCGCATCGCCGAGCTGGACGCGGGCACGCTGACCTCCAGCGCCCTGGTTCAGCGACACCTGGCCGACTCACACGTGGTCAAGGCGTTCAACAGCATCGACTTCCGCCGCCTGTTCACCTCCGCTCGACCCGCCGGCGCCCCCGACCGCAGCGCCCTGCCCATCGCCGGTGACGACGAGGCCGCCAAGGCAGAAGTGACGATGCTGCTGGACAGGCTGGGCTACGACGCGGTGGACATCGGCACGCTCGCCGAGAGCTGGCGCAGCGAACCCGGCACCCCGGTCTACGTCCAGCCCTACCTCGCGGCACAGCCCGCAGGGATGAGCCAGGACGAGATGCAGCGCTGGTTCTTCGAGACCCCCGGAGTTCCGGTGCCCGCGGGCCGGGTGAAGGAACTGACCGATACGGCCGTCCGACGCTCCGCGAGCGAGGCCCGCGCCACCCTCGCCCGGGACTGAACCGCAAGGCGCGGATCCGGGCTTGCAACAGGGAGGCTGACATGCGGCTGGGCATCAACATCGTCGGGTTCGACCATCCGAACAGGACCGGTGGGCTGGGACCGGAGCTGGCCGCGGCCGGTGCCGCCACCGAGGCCGCGGGGGTGAGCTGGCTGTCGGTGATGGACCACTACTTCCAGATGGAGGAACTGGGCGGCCCCGAGAACGCCATGCTGGAGTGCTACACAACCCTCGGCTACCTCGCCGCGCACACCTCCACCGTTCAACTCGGGGCGCTGGTCACCGGGGTGACCTACCGCCACCCCGGCCTGCTCGCCAAGATTGTCAGCACGCTCGACAACGTCTCCGGCGGCCGGGCCACCCTCGGCATCGGCGCGGCCTGGTACGAGCGCGAACACCTCGGGCTCGGCGTGCCGTTCCCGCCGACGGCCGAGCGGTTCGAACGGCTGGAGGAGACGCTGCAGATCTGCCTGCAGATGTGGAACCCCCAGCACAACGGGCCGTTCGAGGGCACGTACTACCAGCTGGCCGAGACCCGGTCCGTGCCGGCACCGGTGAGCACGCCACGCCCCGAGATCATGATCGGTGGCAGTGGTGAGAAAAAGACCCTGAAACTAGTGGCCCAGTACGCGGACGCCTGCAACCTCGTCGCCTTCTCCCTGACCGAGGTCGCGCACAAACTCGACGTGCTCCGCCGACACTGCGACGACGTCGGCCGGGAGTACACCCAGATCCGAAAGACCGCGATCTACTCCGGCGACACGATCCGACACGGTGACCTCGACGCCTTCGCCAAAGAGATGGCCGACTACGCCACGCTCGGCATCGAAACGGTGATCGTGTCCGTTCCCGCCGTCGGGTCAGCCCGGTGGATCGAGGACCGCGCCACCCCCACAGCGCGGCGGCTGACCGAGCTTGGATGAGATCATGGTCGAGATGAACCGGTACCGCATCGAGATTCCGGACTCCGACTTGGACGACCTGCGCGGACGGCTCGCTCGAACCCGCTGGCCGGAACGCGAGACGGTAGCCGACTGGTCGCAGGGAATCCCGCTGGACTACCTGCGGGAGCTGTGCACCTATTGGGCGGACAGCTACGATTGGCGGGCCACCGAGCGCCGCCTGAACGCCTTCGATCAGGTGAAGGTGGCAGTGGGCGGGTTGGGCATCCACGTGGTGCAGGTGACCTCTCCGCATCCGGGCGCGCTGCCGCTGTTGATGACGCACGGGTGGCCCGGGTCGATCGTCGAGTTTCTCCAGGTCATTGGGCCGCTCACCGACCCCGTCGCGCATGGTGGATCGGCCACCGACGCGTTCCACCTCGTCTTGCCGAGCCTGCCGGGGTACGGATTCAGCGACAAGCCTGCCGCCGTCGGCTGGGGGGTGACCCGGATCGCCGACGCCTGGGCGGAGTTGATGGCGGCGCTCGGCTACGAGCGGTACGCGGTGCAGGGCGGCGACTGGGGAGCGGGGGTGTCGGCGGCGCTCGCTGTCCGGCAGCCGCACGCCGTGCTCGGCCTGCACCTGAACATGCCAGTCGTGGACATGCAGGCGGCAGCAGCGGAGCTGGGCGAGCTGGACGACCGGGACCGGGCGGCGCTGGCCGCGCTCGGACTGTTCGGCAAAGAGGAGGGTGGCTACGTTACCCAGCAGTCCACCCGGCCGCAGACGGTCGGTTACGGTCTGGTCGACTCACCGGCCGGTCTGGCCGGCTGGATCGTTGAGAAGTTTCGCGGTTGGACGGACTGCAACGGCCATCCGGAGAAGATCTTCACCCGTGACCAGCTGCTCGACAACGTGATGATGTACTGGCTGCCGGCAGCGGGTGCGTCGGCAGCCCGGCTGTACTGGGAAAGATCCACGGGGCTGGGCGCGGCCGACCCGGTGGTCGTGCCAACCGGGTGCTCGGTCTTCCCGAAGGAGCAGTTCCGGCCGTCGCGGCGGATGACACAGACCCGGTTCCGGGACCTTCGCTACTGGAATGAGCCAGACCGCGGCGGCCACTTCGCCGCCTTCGAGCAGCCGAACCTGTTCGTGGACGAGCTTCGAGCTTTCTTCCGGCTGCTGCGTTGATCCGATCAAGCGGGCCGCTCGATGCGGGCGTGCTCCGGGACGGTGCCGTCCTCCCCGGCTCGATCCAAGGCGGATCGTGGCGGTGAAGGACGGCAGGAGCATCTTCGCGTTCGATGCCATCGGCACGAGGTGGGAGGTCGAGACCGGTGGGCCACTCGATGCGTGCCTGCGCAGGGAGATTCGCGACCGGATTGAGCGCTTCGATGCCGTGTACTCACGGTTCCGTCCCGATTCGTTGGTGTCCCGAGTGGCGAGGGCCGCGACTGGAGGCCGATTCGATTTTCCCGATGACTCGGCTGTTCTCTTCGATTTGTACGACTTCCTGTTCACCGTTACCGACGGCGCCGTCGACCCCCTGGTAGGTCGTGATCTCGAGCTGTTGGGGTATGACGCCGCGTATTCGCTGTCGCCTGCGAGCAAAGAGACGCGGGAGCAAGAGTACGCGGCGGGGCGACCGAGCTGGGACCATGACGTTGAAAGGGATGGGCCGACCCTTGTCACACGGCGGCCGCTGGTGATCGATGTCGGAGCAGCGGGTAAGGGATACCTCGTCGACATCGTGACAGGCATGCTGCTGGATGCGGGGGTGTCGTCGACGGTTGTCGATGCCAGCGGCGATCTGAAGATCGCGGGGCCGAGTGAGCTGGCGGTGGGGCTGGAGCATCCGCGTGATCCTCGGCGCGTGGTGGGAGTGGCACATCTGCGAGGGGCGGCGTTGTGCGCGTCGGCGGTGACGAAGCGTGCGTGGGGCGAGGGGCTGCACCATGTGATCGACGGGCGCACAGGTGAATCGACCCGGGAGGTGCTGGCGACGTGGACGGTCGCAGACAGGGCTGCGGTGGCGGATGGGCTCGCGACGGCGCTGTTCTTCGTATCGCCTCACCGTCTGACTGAGGTGTTCGAGTTCACCTGGGTACGCATGCTCGCGGATCAACGCTGCGAGGTCTCATCGAATTTCGTCGGCGAGCTGTTCACCTGATAATAACTCTCTACGGCAAGATCCCCGCCATGGTGCCAAATATAGAAGTGCTACGAGAATGTCGCGCCGCTATTCGCGCGCTTCGGACTTGATGCGGGCGAGTGCATCGTTGAATCCGACGGGGCAACCACTGGCTCCGGCCAGCCGACCGACACGTACATCGTCGATGTCCTTACCGATGACGACCGCGGGGACTGCCGCGGCGAAGCGGCGTTGGTACTCCAGAGAAGTCGGATCGGTGGCCGGGGTCGTGACCTCGACCGCAGTGATCACATCATGGTCGAGTGTGATCGTGACCCCGAGGTGGGATGGCAGATTGCCATAGGTGCCGGTCGCGCGGTAAACGCCGTCGGTGTAAGTGGCGTCCGTACCCGATGCGGTACGCCCTGGGACAGGGCCGCTCAACGACGGCAGCGGCCTGGGCAAGGCCCGCCCAGGCCCAGCCGAGCCCGACATGGCCGGGCCAGGCGCCGTCGTGGCCTGGCCCGGTGCCATCGTGTTCGACTCGGTCGGTCCGGATGACGAGCAGCCAGTCATCATCAACGCCGTCAGCCCTGCCACGGCTGCGGAGGCGACGGCCGTTACCTTGCTCGGAGTGGCGATCTTCACCGGGGGTCGATTCGAAGTGTCGTGTGCGTCGCCGGGTCGCTCGTGATCGCCCTTACCGGACCGCCGGCGCCGTACTTCGCGCGGTACGCCGCATTGACCTTGTCGTCGAGGGTGGGATCGAGGGCGAAGGTCACGTCCTTCGTGATGCCGCCCGCCTCGATTCTCCCTTCGCCGAGGGTCCGCGTTCCGCGGAACCAAGCGCTCTCGGGGCCGTAGACCGACCGCACGTAGATCGAATCGCCCACCCGTACCGACCCAGATGGTCACCAGGCCGCGCAGCGTTCCGTCGGGCCGCCTGCCGGCCACCCGCAGTTCGCTAGCGCGTCCTACTCGGTCGAGTTCCTGATCGGTCCAGGGGGCCATGCTCTTCCTCCTTGCTCGGGTGCGGTCAACGCTGCAGGTCGGCGGGCACGTCCTGGTCTGCGCACATGGCGACGATCACCCCGCCATCGATGAGGATGTCCGCGCCGGTTATGAAGGAACCGTCCGGGTCCAGGAGCAGGGCTGCCAAGTCGGCGACGTCGGTGGGGGTGCCCATGCGCTTGGAGGCCGAGGTCTCGGTCATGTGACGGTAGCCCTCGGCGTTGGGACTGGGCATCTCGTCCCACGCGAGCGGGGTGGCGATGATGGCGGGGCTGATGCAGTTGACGCGGGCCTCCTGTTCGCCCCAGTGGATGGCGGCGGCCTGCACGCGCAGTGCGTTGGCCCGCTGGCCAGCGCGCAGGAGGCGCCGGAATTGCCGACGGCATCGGGCGCCAGGAACAGGAGGGCCAGCAGCTCGGCCGTGGGCGTGCAGGCGAGCGCGTGTTCGATCAAGAATGCCACTACCTTCGACACGCTGACGGGGCCGGCCGGGGGACGTCGCCCGGATCGTCGATGAGCGAAGGGTCGTCCGCCGCCGGATGCCTGTTCTTGCATCAGCCTGCTGAACCTGCGTGCCGCGTGGCAGACCGCGTTGTGCCAGGGAGTGGCGTTCAGTGGTGTAGCAGGGCACCCCACGAAGCCACGGGCACTGCCGCGGGTCACGGGCTGCCACACTGGAGTCATGGCACGTGATCAGCACAGCGGCAACAGCGGCGGCGAGCTGGGGCGGTTTCTGCGTGCACGCCGCACCCGGGTGACGCCCGCCGACGTCGGCCTCCCGGCCGGCACCGGGCTGCGCCGCACACCCGGGCTGCGCCGCGAGGAGTTGGCCACGATCGCCGGTATCAGCGTCGACTATTACGCGCGGCTGGAGCGTGGGACAGAGACCCGCCCCAGCCCCTCCGTTATCGACGCTCTCGCCCGCGCCCTGCGGCTGAAGGAGGCCGAATACCGGCACCTGAGGGAGCTCGCCACGGGCACCGACCGGCCCGCGACCGGGCCGGCGGCGGTGCCCACGCGGTCCGTGCCTGACGGCATCAGTCTGCTCCTGGAGACCATGCGACCCAGCCCCGTGTACGTGGTCGGCCGCACCTTCGGTCTGCTCACCGCCAATCCCGGCGGGCTGCGACTGTTCGCCGGGGTGGAGGACTGGCCGAGCGAGCAGCGCAACCTCGCGCGCTACGTCTTCCTCCACCCCGCGGCCCGTGATCTGTTCGATGACTGGAACGCCCCGGCTCACTCCTGCGTCGCGTGGCTACGCGGGCTGGTCGGGATCGAGCCGGACGCCCCCGACCTCACTGGCCTCGTCGAGGAACTTCTGTGCAAGAGCCCGGAGTTCGCCCGTCTGTGGGACCGCTACGACGTCGAGGGAAGCACCCATGGCCGCCGGATCTTCCATCACCCCGACGTCGGCGACCTTACCCTTGGGTTTCGGGGCATGACGCTGAACGGCACCAGCGGGCAGCATCTGGTCGCGTTCTACGCGGAGCCCGGTACCCCCGACCACGACGCGATGACCCTTCTCGACAAGGCCGCGCAGGAGCGATCCTCAGCGACGCCGGAGACGGTGGCCTGAACAGCCCGTTTCGGGCCTGCGAGCAAGATAACTGGGTAGCGGCACCCAGTCGCCAGACACGGTTGAGGCAAGCAGGCTCCATCCAAGGATCTCTACCAAGTTGCCCCTCGCGACCGCGCTGTCGATCGACTGGAGGCCCTGCTGGCCGCGGAGCGGGCCCGCCGCGGCACCCTGGTGGGCAGGCAGGGCGCTGGACTGCCGGGCGCAGGCCATGCTCGTGCTGTGCTGGTTCGTCGACGGCACCCGGGTGGCCCAGCTTGTCCGCGACAACAAGATCGGCCGCTCGACGGGCTACGACTATGCCGCCTACCGACCGCTACTGATCAAGTTGCCGGAAACACCGTTTACGACGTAGTCCCACCCGATAGCGCGTTTACCAATGGCACACGGCCCGTTCCGCTCGTCACTTCGGCGCCTCCGTACGGTGTCCAGACGGCGCACCAATTCTCGACGGGTACACGGACTCAGACGCGGCCAGGTCGAGCAGAAGCAGCGCGTCGTAGTCGGGGGTACCGGGTTCGGCGTAGTACACGACCAGCCGATGGTCGGGGGTGCCTTCCAGTCGCAGGGACTGGTAGCCGAGGGCGAGGTGACCGACGTCGGGGTGGTGGAAGGTTTTACGGCCGTGCGAGTGTCCCTTGACGTCGTAGCGCTCCCACAGGCGTGCGAACTCCGGGCTCTTGAGCAGGAGTTCACCGACGAGCTGAGCCAGATCGGGGGCGTCGGGGTCGGTGCCAGCCAGGGCCCGGAGCCGGGCGACGCAACCGCGAACCTGGTTGCTCCAGTCGTCGAACAGGTCGCGGGCCGCGGGGTGGAGGAAGACGTAGCGGCCGATGTTGCGCTGCTTGGCCGGCCAGCTGTCCATCCCCGCGAACAGCCGCAACCCGCCCGAGTTGTATGCCAGCAGGTCGCCAGTGCGGCTGACCACGTGCGCGGGGTTGGGGCGCAGGCTCTCCAGCAGCAGCTTGATCCCGGGCCGCACGACGCGACTGGGGGCGGCCGGCGGCTCGGGGGCGGTCCGGGCAGCAAGAGCGGCCAGGCTGCACAGATGCCCGTGCTCAACCTCCTCCAGCAGGAGGACGCGGGCGAGGGCGTCGATGACGGACGGGCTGGGGCGGGTCTCCGTCCCCCGTTCCAGACGGGCGTAATGGTCGATGCTGATCCCCGCCAGGGTGGCCAGCTCCTCACGGCGCAGGCCGGGCGTGCGGCGGTGCCCGGAGCCGACGGCCAAGCCAGCTTGCTCGGGCGTCACCCGAGCGCGGCAAGCACGCAGGAAGCGCCCCAGCTCGGTGCCGCCGCTGTGCTGGTCACCATCCATGACCTCAAGTGTGGCGACGCTCCGACCTACGGGAAAGGCACGTGGGATGCCCTGTCACAGCGCGGAACAGCGCTCCACGGCACAACGCGGTCTGTCACATGGCGGGTCTGGGTCGCACGCTTGATGCTCGCAGAAGATCTCCTGAGCCCGTCGATTGTTCAGACAGGCCAATCAACCGACGCCCCTGGAGAAAAATGTTCGGTGTCAACACTGCCGCAGGAGCACCGAACCCGGCCCTAGTCGCCGAGCAGGCCGCCGTCCACAGCTGCACCGCGAGGGGCGGCGCTGTTGCGTTGAGGGGTGACGAGACGCGGCCGTCCCCTCCTGGTGCTGTGTTCAGAAGGGCAGGAGAGGAGCTCGGTTTCCTTCAGCATCTGATGACCCGTCCGGAAAAAATGATCTTCACCGAGGAACTACTCGAGCATGTCTGGTACACGCACGCTGATTATTTCGCCGAAACCGTCCGGACAACCCTCTCCACTTTGCACCACAAGCTGAGCGGCGACTAAATCGAGACCATTATCGGCCGTGGATATCGGCTGCTCAGGCGAGTCTTGTCGGGTGAGGACAATGTCCCACCCGGGGCGAAGTGCGGCTTTTCGGCTGCAGTCTCGGCGGCCTTTACGGTATGCACCAAATGATCATCGAAGCCCTACGGAGGAGCGGCATGGCTACTACAACGACAATTCGGTGGGTGGTCGCGACGATGGTAGCGGCAGGTGTGATGACCGGCTGCGCCGGCAGCGAAGACTCGTCCCGTCCCGAGCCCGGATCGGTCACGACACGTACGGCAGGTAGCGCGCCATCCGGAACGCCGGATCTTGGTGCCGCGGAGGAGCTGGCACGGGGCATCGACGTTCCGTGGGGTGTAACTTTCCTTCCCGGCGGTGATGCGCTGGTCGGAGAGCGCAACACGGGCCGGGTGCTGCGGTTGACGCCGGGCGACGGGGAGTCTCGCCTGGTGTACGAGGTGCCGGACGTGGCGGCGGTCCGGGAGGGTGGCCTGTTGGGGCTCGCTGTCTCGCCGGACTTCCCCACCGACGGTTTCGTCTACGCCTACGTCACCACGGCGCAGGACAACAGAATCGTCCGGTTCCGACTCGCCGGCGACCAGCAGCCTGAAGTGATCTTCAGCGGTATCGCCAGTGCCTCGGTCCACAATGGCGGGCGAATCGCGTTCGGCCCCGACGGCATGCTGTACATCGGGACCGGAGACGGCTTTGAATCCCCGCGCGCACAGGACCCGGCGAGCCTCAACGGCAAGATTCTCCGGCTGACGCCGGACGGTGAGCCCGCGCCGGGAAACCCGACAGCGGAGTCGCCGGTCTACAGCCTGGGACATCGCAATGTGCAAGGAATGGCCTGGGACGCCGCGGGCCGGCTGTTCGCCGCAGAACTCGGCCAGAACGACTTGGACGAAGTCAACCTCATCGAAGCGGGACGCAACTACGGCTGGCCCATGGTGGAGGGCAGCGGTGACACCCAAGGCGGCCGCTACACCAACCCCGTCGTCACATGGCCGGTCAGCGAAGCATCGCCCTCGGGAATCGCCATCGCCGGGAACACGGCTTATGTGGCAGCGCTACGCGGCCAGCGGCTGTGGTCCATCCCTCTTGACGGGACCGGGGTGGGCGAGCCCACCGCGCACTTTCAGGGCAAGTACGGCCGCCTGCGCACCGTGCAGGTCGCGCCGGACGGTGCGCTGTGGCTGACCACGTCCAATACCGACAATCACGTCGCACCACGCGAGGGCGACGACCGGATCCTGCGCTTCCCAGCGCGCTAGCCAACCATGCGGACCCACTCATTCAGAGGTCGCCAGATGTGGAAACGATCCGGACATGCTGCTGTGGCAACCGTCGCCGTGGTGGCGCTGACTGCATGCACGGGCTCGGAACAGGCATGCCCGGACACGGTCGTCAGCAATGTGGGCACTGTCGCGTCGTTCGACTTCGCCGCGGGAGAGGCACCCGAGAACGTCACGGTCAACCCGGACGGCTCGCTGACGGTCTCCATGCTGGGCAGCCCGGCCGGAGAGCGGCCAGTGCTGCTGCGCATCGGCCAGAACGGGGAGCGTGAGCAGCTGGCCGCCGGGCAGTCCGGCGACACGATCACCGGAAACACCCGCGACGGTGACGGCATCCGCTACTACAACGTGGCGTCCGCAGCCGCGGACAGGGCAGGCGTGTGGCACCTGACTCCGGCCGGCACCGCACGGCGAATCGCCGGGCTGCCCACCGATGGACTCGCCAACGGCCTGGCCATCGACCCGTCTCGGGGCACGCTGTATGCCGCTGACAGCCGGCGAGGCACCATCTGGACGGTGACCTCCGCCGGTGGCGAGGCAACAGCCTGGCTGACCGATCCCGCCCTGGCACCGGGGCCGTCCGCCTCACTGGGTGCCAACGGGCTCCGTTTTCACAACGGCGCGGTCTGGGTCTCGAACTTCAGTCGAGGCACTCTGCTGCGGATACCGATCGCCGATTCCGGAGCGGCCGAGCGAATCCAGGTCGTAAGCAGTGAACTCGACGGAATCGACGACTTCAGCTTTCTGACCGGTACGTCCGATGTGGCGATCGTAGCGCTCAACACATCGCACCGGATCGCTGTCGTCTACCCGAATGACACCATACTGACCGCTTCGGACGGCCTGGCCTCCCCGACCTCGACTGCTGTCCGCGATGAACAGCTCTACATCACCGACGGCGGGCTCGTTGCACCCCACGACGCGAAGCTGCAGCGCGCAACACTCGACGTCGCCGCCTTGCTCGACGACTCCTGCTGAAGGCGTCATCCTGAGGGCCCCTCCCCCATCGGCGTGGGCCGGCGGCGAGATGGCATGCGTCAGTGCGGGTCAGGTGTCAGCGGCAGGCTGGCCCGCCTGGGTGTTCTTCGCGGGCCGGGCGGACCAGCTGGACAGAAGCTGCAGCGCGGCCTGGGTCGCGGAGTCGGGCTCGGCGCTGTACATGACCAGGCTTTGACCCGGATCTGACGGTAGCGGCATCGACTCGAAGGGCAACTCGAGGTCACCGACCACCGGGTGGTGAATGCGTTTGGCCCCGGTCAGGTGTGCTCGGACGTCGTACGAAGCCCAGCGGGCCCGGAAATCGTCGCTGCGCGTCGAGAGCAGGCCGATCAGGTTCGACAGGTGCTCGTCGTAGGGGTCGCGCCCAGCCGAGCCGCGCAGCAGGGCGACGGCGTCGTCGGCGGCTTGGCTCCAGTCGCGCCAGAAGTCACCGGCGTGCCGGTCGAGGAACAGGAACCGGGCATGGTTCGGTGGCTTCACCGAGTCAGCGAAGATCGGCGCGTACAAGGCCCGGCCGAGCTCGTTGGCAGCCAGGATGTCCAGGCGCGAGTCGACGATCAACGCCGGGGTCAGTACCATCGAGTCCATGATCCGCTGCACCGCCGGGCGGACCCGGACCTGCGGCGGACGGCGGCGCGCAGGCGGACGGCTACTGCTTACCGTCTGCACCAGGTCGTTGAGGTGGGCCCGTTCGTCGTCGGACAGCTGCAAGGCGTGGGCAATACCGTCCAGAACGCTCTCGGAGGCCCCGGCGACGTTGCCACGCTCCAAGCGGGTGTAGTACTCGGCGCTGATACCGGCCAGGGTGGCGACTTCCTCACGGCGCAACCCGGCGACACGCCGGCTGCTGCCGTACACCCGCAGCCCGGCCTGCTCGGGGGTGATCCGCGCCCGCCGGGTGGTCAGGAACTCCCGGATGTCGGCGCGGACCTGCTGCTTGTCAGCCATGGCTCCGACCGTAGGCATCCGTTTCGCCCTGCTGGGAGACCCTGCCAGGACCCCCTTGCCCGGGCCCCCGACGGCAAGGCCTCCCGCCCGCGGGCAGACCTGCGGTTACCTGAGTACATGAGCCAGCCCGCCCCGGACCCACAGCGTTGGAAAGCGCTCGCGTCCATCTCCGTGGCCCAGCTGATGGTCCTGCTGGACGGCACCATCGTCAATATCGCGCTGCCGCGCATGCAGACCGATCTGGGCTTCTCCGACGCTGACCGGCAGTGGGTCGTGACCGCCTACACCCTGGCCTTCGGCGGTCTGTTGCTGCTGGGCGGCCGACTCGGCGACCTGTGGGGCCGCAAGCGGCTCTTCCTGATCGGCCTGGTCGGCTTCACAGTCGCCTCCGCTCTCGGCGGCGCCGCCGTGAACACGGGCATGCTCTTCGGCGCCCGTGCCCTGCAGGGTGTCTTCGGCGCCCTGCTCGCGCCGGCAGCGCTGTCGCTGGTCACCACGACGTTCACCGAGGGCAGGGAACGTGCCACCGCCTTCGGCATCTTCAGCGCCATCGCGATGGCCGGCAGCGCCATCGGTCTGCTGCTCGGCGGATTTCTGACCGAGTATGTCGATTGGCGTTGGTGCCTCTACGTCAACATTGTCTTCGCGGTCGTCGCGTTCACCGGAGCCATGGTCTTCGTGCACGACGACGGCAGCCGTAACCGGGACCGGCTCGACCTGCCCGGCGCCCTGCTCGGGACCGTCGGTCTGCTGACCCTGGTGTGGGGCTTCGCCGCCGCGGAGACCGACGGCTGGGGCGCACCGGTCACCGTGGGCATGTTCGCGGTCGTCGTCGTGCTGCTGGCCGCGTTCGTCGCTGTCGAGGCACGGACGAAGGCGCCGTTGTTGCCGCTGCGGGTCGTGACCGAACGCAACCGGGCCGGCGTCTATCTCGGCATCGGCCTGGCCATGATCGCGATGTTTGCCCAGTTCCTGTTCCTCGCCTACTACCTGCAGCTGATCAAGGGGTATTCGCCGTTACTGAGTGGCGTGGCGTTCCTGCCGATGGCGATCTGTCTGACCATCGGGTCCACACAGGTGGGCGCCCGCCTGATGAACCGGGTACCGGCCCGGCTGCTCATGGTCCCCGGGCTTTTGGCCACCGCGCTGGCTATGGCGCTACTTGCCCAACTCACGCCGGACAGCTCCTACTGGGCCATGGTCCTGCCCGCCCAGATCATTCTCGGCCTCGGTATGGGCGCCGCATTCACCCCCCAGCATGAACCTCGCCACCCACGGCGTGCGGAGCGAAGACGCCGGCATCGCCTCCGCCATGCTCAACACCTCCCAACAGATCGGCGGCTCCATCGGCACCGCCCTGCTGAACACCATCGCCGCCGGCGCCACCGCCGGCTGGGCGGCCAGCCGGTCGGCAGACGCCGCCGCCGTGCACGGCTACACCACCGCCTTCTGGTGGGCCGCCGGAATTCTCCTGCTCGCCGCGGCCATCGTCGCCGTCTGCGTCAACGCCGGCACCGACCGGTCCGCCACCGAGTCCACGAGCCCGGACCAGCAGACCGCCGCGCCGCTCATGGCCCGTTGACCGCCCACCCAGAAACGACAAGGGAGACCGCCATCGGACCGACCGATGTCCTCATCGAGATCGCCTACTGCGGGATCTGCCACTCCGACATCCATGCGGTCCGCGGGGAATGGGGCCCGCAGCCGTACCCGCTGACCCCCGGGCACGAGATGACCGGCGTCGTCACCGAGATCGGTGCCGACGTCACCAAACACGCCGTCGGGGACCGGGTCGGCGTCGGCTGCATGGTCAACTCGTGCGGCATCTGCGCCAACTGCGAGCAGGGCGACGAGCAGTACTGCCTCACCGGCAACACCCTCGCCTACGGCTCCACCGACACCGACGGCTCCACCACCCAGGGCGGCTACGCCACCCACATCGTGGTCACCGAAGACTTCGTGCTGCGCATCCCGGACGGCCTCGACATGGAAGCCGCCGCGCCGCTGCTGTGTGCCGGCATCACCAGCTACTCGCCCCTGGCTCGCTGGGGCGCCGGCCCCGGCAAGAAGGTCGCTGTCATCGGCCTGGGCGGGCTCGGCCACATGGCCGTCAAACTCGCCCACGCCATGGGCGCCGAGGTCACCGTCCTGTCGCAGTCGCTGAAGAAGCAGGACGACGCGCTGCGGCTGGGCGCGGACCACTTCTACGCCACCGGCGACCCGAAGACGTTCGAAACCCTGGCAGGCACGTTCGACCTGATCGTCAACACGGTCAGCGCGCCGATCGACCTGCCCGCGTTCCTGGGGCTGCTCGCCCTCGACGGCGTCTTCAACACCGTCGGCGCCTCGGGCGTGCCGGAGATCGCGTTCCCGGTGGGCGCGATCGCCGCCAACCGGCGGGTCTACACCTACTCGCTGATCGGCGGCATCCGCGAAACCCAGAAAATGCTCGACTTCTGCGCGCAGCATCGCATCGGCGCCGAGGTCGAGATCATCCCAGCCAACAAGATCAACGACGCGTACGAGCGGATCCTCGCGTCCGACGTCCGCTACCGCTTCGTCATCGACAACACCACCCTCAACTGAGCGGACAACCGATGGAATACACCCGACTGGGCAACTCGGGGCTCAAGGTCAGCCGGATCGCACTGGGCTGCATGAGCTTCGCCACCGGCGCCCCCCAGATGCAGTGGACCCTCGACGACGACGCTGCCGAGCCCCTGTTCCGCCAGGCCGTCGACCTCGGCATCACCTTCTGGGACACCGCCAACATCTACGGCGCGGGCACCTCCGAACAGATCGTCGGCCGTGCCGTGCGCAAGTACACCAGGCGCGACGACGTCGTGCTGGCCACCAAGCTGTTCCTGCCGATGGGCGACGGCCCCGGCGGCCAGGGCCTGTCCCGCCGCGCGGTCATGGAGCAGGTCGACGCTTCTCTCGCCCGCCTCGGCACCGACTTCATCGACCTGTACCAGATCCACCGGTTCGACCCACAGACCCCGGTCGAAGAGACCATGGAAGCCCTGCACGACGTGGTCAAGGCCGGCAAGGTCCGCTACCTCGGCGCCTCGTCGATGTGGGCGTGGCAGTTCGCCAAGATGCAGCACGCCGCCGACACGCACAGCTGGACGAAGTTCGTGTCCATGCAGGACCAGTACAGCCTGATCCAGCGCGAGGAAGAACGCGAGATGTTCGGCGTACTCGCCGACCAGGGCGTCGGCAGCATCCCCTGGAGCCCACTCGCCGCCGGCCTGGTCACCCGCCCGTGGGGCGAGCGGAGCACGACTCGGTCCAAGAACAACCCGACGACAGACCGGCATGGCCGCCCCCTGTTCGTCGACTCGGACAAGGCAATCGTCGACGCGGTGCAACGCATCGCCGAAACCCGCGGTGTCTCGATGGCAACCGTGGCGATGGCCTGGGTCCTGAACAACCCGGTCGTCACCGCGCCCATCGTCGGCGCCACCAAGGCCCACCATCTCGCCGACGCCGCCGCCGCCGTCGACCTCGCACTGACCGACGACGAGATCACCGCCCTGCAGGAGCCCTACATCCCGCGCGAACCCACGTACTTCTAAAAGGAGTCTCCATGACCCACGTGACAGTCCTCATCGGCGCCGGCTCCATCGGCCAGGCCATCGCCCGCCGCGTCGCCGTCGGCACGACCGTCCTGCTCGCCGACATCAAAGAAGACGCCGCGAAGGCAGCCGCGACGCTGCTCACCAGCGCCGGATTCCAGACCACCACCGCGCACGTCGACGTCTCCTCGGCGACCTCGGTACGCGAACTCGCCGACACCGCCGCCCAGCTCGGCGACGTCGTGCACGTCGTGCAGACCGCCGGGCTCTCCCCGGCCCAGGCCACCCCCGAAGCGATCATCGCCGTCGACCTGGTCGGCACCGCCCACGTCCTGGAGCAGTTCGGCCGGGTCATCGCCCCCGGCGGATCCGGCATCGTCATCGCCAGCCAGGCCGGCCACATGATCCCGCCGCTGCCGCAGGACCAGAACGAGGCCCTCGCCCGAACCCCCGCCACCGAACTCGCCCAGCTGCCCTTCCTGCAGCCCGAGTTCATCACCAACTCCGGCATCGCCTACGCCGTCGCCAAGCGCGCCAACGTCCTGCGCGTCCAGGCCGAGAGTGTCACCTGGGGCGACCGCGGCGCCCGTCTCAACTCGCTCAGCCCCGGCATCATCATGACCCCACTCGCGCTCGACGAGTTCAACTCCCCGGCCGGCGCCGCCTACCAGGAAATGATCAAGACCTCGGCCGCCGGCCGGGTCGGCACCCCCGACGAGATCGGCACCACCGCCGCCTTCCTGATGGGCCGCGACGGTGCCTTCGTCACCGGCTCCGATCTGCTCATCGACGGCGGTGTCATCGCCGCCATCGCCGCGGGCCGTTACCAGCTGCGCATGGACGGGTGACAGCGCCACGCCGACAACGCCGGCTCCGGTGAACCGTGCTCATCCACAGATTTCTCTGGAAGGACTCTGCGTGCACCAGCGCACTCTTGGCACCGGCGGCCCGCAGGTCTCGGCCATCGGTTTCGGCTGCATGGGCTTCTGGAACGCCGCCGACCGCGCCGGCGGCATCGCCGTCATCCGCGCCGCCGTCGAGGCCGGCATCACCTTCTTCGACACCGCGGAGGCGTACGGTCCCTACCTCAACGAGGAAACCGTTGGTCAGGCACTGGCCCCGTTCTACGACCAGGTCACCATCGCGACCAAGTTCGGCTTCGCCCTCGACGGCCGGCTGGGCAGCCTCAACAGCCGGCCCGAGCACATCAGGCAGGTCGCCGACGCCTGCCTCAAGCGGCTCGACATCGAGACGATCGACCTGTTCTACCAGCACCGCGTCGACCCCGACGTGCCTGTCGAGGACGTCGCCGGCGCGGTCAGGGAGCTCATCGAGGCCGGCAAGGTCCGCCATTTCGGCCTGTCCGAAGCCGGTGTACAGATCACCCGCCGCGCCCACGCCGTGCAGCCCGTAACCGCCCTGCAGAGCGAGTACTCGCTGTGGTGGCGCGAGCCCGAGGCCGAGATTCTGCCCACCCTGGAAGAGCTCGGCATCGCCCTCGTGCCGTACAGCCCGCTCGGCAAGGGCTTCCTCACCGGCGCGATCGACCGCGACACCGAGTTCGGCGACGGCGACCCGCGCGGCGCCATGCCGCGTTTCGCTCCTGAGTTCCGCGAGGCCAACCTGGCCCTGGTCGACCTGCTCAGGACCGTGGCAGTCCGCAAGAACGCCACTGCCGCGCAGATCGCGCTGGCATGGCTGCTCGCGCAGAAGCCCTGGATCCTGCCGATCCCCGGCACCCGCAACGCCGACCGGATGCGGGAGAACGCCGCAGCCGCCGACGTGCGGCTGACCGCCGACGACCTTGCCGACATCGACGACGCCGCGTCCCGCATCCAACCGCAGGGCGATCGGTACCCCGCCGTACTACAGCAATTGATCAACCGCTGACTGATGAAGCACGTCAGGAGCTTCGCCAGCGTGGTCCTGGTGCTGCTGGGACTGGCCGCCTGCGCAGACGGTTCCAGGTCACCGCGAGCCGGGAGTCCCGGCACGGCGAGCGGGCGAGCCGTCCCGGCGCCAGCGCCCTCGGCAGGGGCGGGGGCCATGAGCCCGTATCCGGGCGGGCGCTGGGAGCCTGGCCCAGCCGCCTACGGCGCCGACGTCCGCACGGGCGTGTCGATCAGGATGGACGACGGGGTCGTGTTGCGGGCGACGGTTGCCTATCCCACCGATCGGGCCTCGGGCCGTCGAGCGGCGGGCCGTTTCCCGGTCGTCATCGAGCATTCTGTGTATCCGGAGGCGGTCGGCTTCGGCAGCGGCCCGGTCGACACGTACTTCACCGAGCACGGCTACATCTCGGTGCATGTCAACTCGCGCGGGACCGGCGGGTCAGGTGGGGTGGGCCAGTTCGTCAGCCCGCGCGAGGCCCGAGACGGTGCCGCGGTGGTGCGATGGGCGGCGCGCGACCTCGACGGCACTGACGGCCGCGTCGCGGAGGTGGGGTGCTCGTGGCCGGGCATGCAGGCGCTGGCCGACGCGGCCGCGGTGGGCCCGGGGTCTCCACTGAAGGCGGTTGTGGCGGCGTGCGCGGGAATGAGCACCGTACAACGCATGGACGTCCTGGTCAGCGGCGTGCCGACCGCGGACTTCGGGTTCCTGAACTCCGCCGCGGACAGCCTGATGGATGCCAACCAGCAGACCCGCGACTGGTACCACGCGCTGTCGGACGAGGTCCTCGCCGGTGGCGACGCCGCCTACGAGCGCAGCTTCTGGCAGCAGCGCATCCCGATCGACTCGGCGCGGCAGATCGTGGACAACCAGGTACCAGTGCTGTTGTGGACCGGTTGGCACGACGTCGTCGGGCTCGGAGCGCTGCGCGGCTACACCGCGCTGCAGAACGCCGTCGCCAACCGGCCGGTTTACGCGCCGATGACGCCCGATCAGCGGCCCGACCCTCGCTACCAGCTGTTCGTCGGCGACTGGGGTCACGCCGAGGGGCTCGATCAGGGCGTCGCGCTGCAGTGGCTCGACACCTGGGTCAAGGACGCCGACACCGGACTGCAGCGCACGACAACGCCGCTGAAGCTGTCCGAGGTGGGCTCCGACCGGTGGCTCAAGACGGCCGCGTACCCGACCGTCGACCGCTACACCAGGCTCCTGCTCGGCGGCGGAGGGACGCTCACCTCCGCTTCGACCGCATGGGGTGTTGACACGATCAGGTGGGGTGACCCGTCGGGCCTCACCTACACCAGCGAGCCCCAGCCCGAGGCGACCACCCTCAGCGGGCCGGTAAGCCTCACCGTGTACGCCGCCTCGACGAACCGGAACCTGCAACTGGCCGCCCGGCTCTACGACGTCGCGCCGGACGGTACCGCTGACGAGATCACCCACGGGTCGATCATCGGCAGCCTGCGCGACACCGATCCCGGCAAGAGCTGGTTTGACAGCTCCGGGACACCGACCTGGCCGTGGCAGACTCTCCAGGGCGACTCGTACCTGCAACCCGGACAGACCACCCGCCTGGACCTAGTCCTGGAGCCACGCCAATGGAGTGGACCGGCGGGGCACCGGCTGCGCCTCGAACTCACCACGCAGGCCGGCGTGGCCCTCACCGCACCGCAACAGGCCAGCGTGCCCGGAGCGACGTACCAGATCCAGTTGGGCAGGTCGGCGCTCAATGTGCCGCTGCAGTCCCCGACGGAGCTACCGGAAGCGCGGTGCAGCGTCACGCCCACCAGCCGCGGTACCTGCGTCCCGAGCGACTGAAGGACTCCACGGTGAACCGTCGTAAATTCCTCGGACGGCGCTGTCGCTTTCGAAGAAAGCGGTGCATACGGGACTGCAAGAACAACACCCGCCCTGTTCCACAATCTGTCACCACCGAATGTGAAACAGAGCCAAATGTGTGACAGAGCCGTCGATCGGACACTCCCCGTTCACCGAGCTCGCCCGCGCCGTCTGACCGCGGTCGCCGAAACCCCTGGCGTGCGCCGGATCCTCCGAATGCAACTGTGCTGTCGACCGGGCCACCGGCGGCCGCGCGATTTCCTGGTGCACCTCGGCCGCGCGCACCCGCAGCGGCGGGGGGTTCATCGCCCGATGTCAGGCTGGGGCGCGGCGAACGAGCGCAGGTGGGCGTAGGCGGCGTCGAGCGCGACGCGCAACGGCAGGACGTCCCGGTGGGTCCGGGCGAGGAGGACGCCGCCCTGCAGACTGGTGAAGACCGCGAGCGCCAGGATCTCCGGCTCCGCGTCGGGCACGAGTTCGCCTCGGGTCCGCATCCGTTCCAGGCCTTGCGTCAGGTAGGCCTGCCAGCGCTCGAAGCAGGCCGACAGGTCGGCGCGGGTGGCCTCGTCGCGACCGGCCAGCTCGCCGGCCAGGTTGCCGAGCGGGCAGCCGGGGAAATCGCTCGCCGCGGTCTGGGTGGCGAACTCGTCCATCCAAGCGCGGATCGCCGTCCAGGTGTCGAGCTGCGAGAGCCGAGGCAGCTGTGCTTCGACCAGGCAGTCGAACCGGTCGGCGACGACCGCCCTGACGAGTCCGCCCTTGTCGCCGAAGTAGTGGTAGAGCTGGCTCTTGCTGGCCCCCGCCGCCGTGAGGATCTGGTCTAGCCCGGCCCCGGCCACGCCGCGGTCGTCGATCAGCGCTGACGCCGCATCGACGATTTTCTGGCGGCTGCGCCGGCCCCGGCCGGTCGTCGGTTGGTTCATCACGACGCCACTCTAGCCTGGACTGGACAGATCGGTCCAGTTTCAGCTAGCGTGAGCCGCACAGAACGTTCGCCCCGCCAGTCGTCCCACCTTCCGAGGGCCATCTGGCGCCTGCACTCGAACGGAGCGTTCCTCGTGTCATCGCTCACTGGAAAACCCGCCGCGCTGGTGACCGGCGGTACCACCGGAATAGGTCTCGCGACGGCGCAGATGCTGCACGCCGACGGGTTCGACGTGCTCGTCACCGGCCAAAATCCAGAAACACTTGCCGCCGCTGCCGAACAGTTGCCCGCCGACGTGGTCGTACTACGTTCCGACGCCCGCACACCGACCGAGCCGGATCGGGTAGCGGCTGCCGTTCGGGATCGTTTCGGCCGGCTCGACGTAGTATTCCTCAACGCAGGTATCGGCCAGCTCGTCCCGATCGAAGCAGCCGACGAGGCGACCTACGACGAAATGTTCGACGTGAACGTCAGGAGTCAGCTCTTCACGCTGCAACGGGTCTTGCCCCTGCTGCGAGACGGCGGCTCCGTCGTGTTCAGCACGGCCCTGGGCGCCACGCTCGGTCTGGCCAACTGGTCGGTGTACAGCGCGACGAAGGGCGCGCTGACCGCCCTGGTCCACGCCTTGGCCGTGGAACTCGCGCCGCGAGGAATCCGGGTCAACGCGGTCAGCGCCGGCCCGGCGGACACGCCCGCGCTCTCCAAGCTCGGCCTGCCCGACGCGGCGCTGGCCACGATGCGCAAGGACCTGGCCGCCGCGATCCCCCTGGGCCGCCTGGGCGTCGCCCAAGACGTCGCCCGCGCCGTGGCGTTCCTTGGCTCCCCCGCGGCCGGTTTCGTCACCGGCACGACGATCACGGTCGACGGCGGCCTCGGCGTAGCGGTCTGAGCCGGACGTCCAGGCCCCACGACAGCGTCACGACAACGACAAGGACACGCCCATGACCACGACAAACGCCATCGCCGAGGCCCCGGCCCAGCCGCGGGTCGCGCTCGTCACCGGCGGAACCACCGGAATCGGCCTGGCCACGGCTCGGCTGCTGCACGCCGACGGGTTCGCCGTCGCGATCACCGGCCAGAACCCCGAGACACTCGCGGCGGCGCGACATGCGTTGCCCGACGACGTCCTCGTCCAGCGCGCCGACGCCCGGGTCCTGGCGGACGCCGACGCGCTCGCCGCCGAACTCCGTCACCGGTTCGGGCACCTCGACGCGGTGTTCCTGAACGCCGCCGTCGCCCAGCCCTCGCCGTTCAGCTCCGTCACCGAAGAATCGTACGAAGAACACTTCGGAGTGAACGTGAAAGGGCAGTTCTTCACATTGCAACGAGTGCTGCCGCTGCTCCACGACGGCGGTGCCGTCGTGTTCAACAGCTCGCGGCTGGTCGCCCGGTCGTTTCCCGGGATGTCGCTGTACGTCGCCACCAAGGGAGCGGTGGCGTCGATGGCCAGGGCGCTCGCCGTGGAACTCGCCCCCCGGCGGATTCGGGTCAACGTCGTCAGCCCTGGCCCGGTCGACACCCCGGCACTGGCGAAACAAGGGCTGTCCGCCGCAGAACTGACCAGTCTCCGCATGACGCTGACGGCCAAGGTTCCGCTCGGCCGAATAGCATCGGACGAAGAAGTGGCCCGGACCGTCGCCTTCCTGGTTTCGGACGCGGCCAGCTATCTCACCGGCGCCGACATCGTCGTCGACGGCGGGATGATGGCCAGCGTCTAAAACCCGTGGCAGCATCGTTCCCGTCGACCCCACCCACCTGACCAAAGGAACTCAGACCAGTCATGGACAAGGCCGAACTCGACGAACAGAACCGTCGGGTGACAGCGGAATTCCTCACCCGGGGCGGCGTGGTCAGCGGCGACTACCAGGGTATGCCGCTGCTCCTGCTGCACCACGTCGGCGCCAGGACCGGACATGCTCGGGTCAACCCGATGACCTACCTGGCGGTCAACCACGGCTTCGTGGTTTTCGCGTCCAACGGCGGCGCGGCCGTGCACCCCGACTGGTACCACAACCTCCTGGCCCACCCCACAGTCTCGGTCGTCGTCGGGACGGAGACGTTCCCCGTGGTGGCCCGGGTCGCGGCCGGAGCGGAACGGGAACGGATCTGGGCCCGGCAGAAGGCCGTCAACCCGCTGTTCGCGGAGTTCGAACGGGCCATCACCCGCCAGATCCCGGTCGTCATCCTCGACCGCACCCTGGCTCCGGCTCCGGTGCCGGCACCGGAGCCGGCGTCGAGCAAGGACGGGGACGACCGGCGGTGACCGTCCTCGTCGTCGGCGCTACCGGCCGGACCGCGTCGCACCTCGTCACGTGCCTGCTGCGGGACGGCGTGCCGGTGCGGGCGCTGGTGCGGGACCGGGACAAGGCCGAGACCGTGTTCCGCGCCACCCGGCGTCTTGCCACCGGGCACCTCGAAATCGTCAGCGGTCCCTTCGACGACCCAGCGCTGCTCCTGTCTGCGACGAAGGGGGTCGACGCAGCCTTCCTCGCGCTGTCCACCAGCCCGCAGCAGATCGCGCTGGAGCGGAACGTCGTCGACGCCGCCGCCCGGGCGGAGCTGCCCCACTTGGTCCGGCTGTCCGTGTTCGACGCGGACCTCGACGCCGGCTACGAGATCGGCCGACGCCACGGCGAACTCGACGCCTACCTGGCCGCCTCCGGGGTGCCGCACACCCTGCTCCGCCCAACCTATTTCAGTAGCAACCTGCTGGTCGCCGCGCCCTCGATCGCGGCGACCAGCCGGTGGGCCGGGCTGGTACCCGACGGCCGGGTCGCCCTCATCGACACCCGCGACGTCGCCGAGGCCGCCGCGGTCGTGCTGCGGGACCCCCCTGGCCGCAGGGCGGCCTACCAGCTGACCGGGCCGGAGGCGCTGACATTCACCGAGATCGCCGAACGCCTCAGCCGGGTGATGGGCCGGCGAATCAGCTACGACGCCGCCGACGAAGCCCATGTGCGCGCAGCCATGGCTGCCCGGGGCGTACCGGGCTGGCTGGCCGACATCGCCGTCGGAATCGACCTGGCGATGCAAGCCGGCCGACACTCCCAGGTGACCGACGAGATTCGCGCGCTTACCGGCGCGGCGCCTCGCCCGTTGGAGGCGTTCGTCGAACCCAACCGCGCCACCTACACCCCGGCGGGCTAACCGTGTGGGGCTCCAGAACCCAGATTTGGGCGGCGACCTGCATGTTTGTCTGCCGGACGGGGCCGCGTCGGGGAAGGCTGGATGGTCATGGTGTGGTCGCTGCTCTACGCCCTGACACGCAACGCTCTCGGGCTGATGTTGCTCCGGGTTCGTGGGGACACCGCGAAAGACGTGGAGCTCCTCGTCCTGCGACATCAGATGGCGGTGTTGCGACGGCAGGTGAACCGCCCGGTCCTGGAACCGGCGGATCGGATGATCCTCACAGCCCTGTCCCGGCTGCTACCCCGGGCCCGCTGGGACGCCTTCTTCGTCACCCCGGCCACCGTGCTGCGCTGGCACCGTGATCTCCTTGCACGAAAATGGACCCGAGGCGAACGGGACGACCTCCGGTCAGCACGGAGATCGCCGCACTGATCGAGCGGCTCGCGACCGAGAACACGACATGGGGCTACCGGCGGATCCAGGGCGAGCTCCTCAAACTCGGCCACCAAGTCAGCGCCTCCACGATCCGCCGGGTCCTGAAGTCCCTGGGTCTCCCACCGGCGCCCAGGCGGCAGACCGACGCGACCTGGCGGCAGTTCCTACGCACGCAGGCCTCGACGATGCTGGCCGTCGACTTCTTCCACGTGGACTGCGCCGTGACCCTGCGGCGCCTGTACTGCTTCTTCGTCATCGAGGTCGGCTCCCGCACCGTCCACATCCTCGGAGTCACCGCCCACCCGGACGGACCGTGGACCACCCAACAAGCCCGGAACCTCCTCATGGACCTCGGCAACCGGGCGGCCGACTTCCAGTTCCTGGTCCGTGACCGGGCCGGACAGTTCACCGCCTCCTTCGACGCGGTCCTCGCCGACGCCGGCATCACCACCGTCACGATCCCACCCCGGACGCCCCGGGCGAACGCCTACGCCGAACGGTTCGTCCGCACCGTCCGGACCAAGGTCACCGACCGCATGCTGATCTTCAGCGAGCGGCATCTGCGTACCCTCCTGGTCGAGTACGCGGCCCACTACAACGGACGACGACCCCACCGCGGCCGCGACCTTCAACCACCACGGCCCGACCACCCCATCGCAGACCTGACCAAGGAACGTCAAGCGCCAGCCCGTCCTCGGCGGCCTGATCAACGAATACGAACGAGCCGCCTAAAAGCCCAGGTCAAGGCCGGTATCCGAGTTCTGGCACCCCACACGCGGCCGGGTGGACGGAGCTGCCTGACGTGCTCAAGTTCCTGCTTGGGAGCGCCGACATCCAGCGAATGATGTCGGACCGTCGACGTCAACGGGTTAGCCGGCTCGGCGCATTTCAGGTGTAGGAATACACCTGCAGGTGGAACATGTAGCCGACGGCGGCATGTCCCCAGCCCGGGTTTCCCGGGCAGACGCCTCGATTTGGCTGGTAGCCGTCGAAATAGAGCGAACTGCACTTGAAGCAGAATCGCCACGCAGTCTGAAAGTTGCTCGGAACTGGGTTCAGGTCGTGCCAGAGAAGGTACTGAGGATAGATTCCGGTATGAGACGAGCCGCCGCGTCCGGCGCATACGCCTGGGAAGTCATGGTAGTACAGGGCGCCACAGGACGAGCACTGTCGCCAATCGCTTTGCTGGTACGCCGTCTCGCCAGCGTGATGATCAGTGCTGTTGGTGAAAGGTATCCCGAAAGTCCAGCCCTGTATCACGTGTGTGCCGCCCGCCGGGCATCGGTTGTAGACCTGTTGAAGGTTTCGGACCAAGCCGAAGCATCTGTTGCAGAAGCGCCAGTCGGTGTTCCACGTCCCCGATGCCGCGGCAGGTGAGGGCAGCATGGCGGTTGCCGTGACGGTCGCCAAGCTCAGTCCAGCCGCCAGAAAGACCCGCCGTGGCATGCCGGCTGACGGTTCGTCCACTGTCATTGTGCGCTCCCCCGGATTCCTACATACCCCGCCGTAGACGGCGGTGAGAACATTATCGCGCCCCGACCTCGGCGCTCGTAATCTTGACTGATTTGCGACAGCCGCACCACGCGGGACACCAGGTGACGGGGGCGGTGAGCAGATCAGGATGGCCCCGTGATGACGTTGCCGGAGGCCCGGCACCTCGCGGAGCGCCTGGCTGCCGCGGTAACCGGCCCGGAGCCGGCGCGCGGCGGCGGAGCTGGAACGCCTCGACGGCCGTAGTTGGCTCCTACTGGTGTGGACGCGGCCGCCCGCCGGTCGAACCGGTATCGCCCAGCAATCGCCGGGATCACCAGCTGGTCGGCCATCGCCGCAGCGGGTTCGCCGCCGTGGTCGCGAGCCTGCACGCGGACGGCCGTCTCCGGGAGCGCGCCGCACTGGTCCTCGCCGTGTGGGGCTCCAGAACCCTGATTCGCGCGATGATGCGATGAAGGGGCGGGGTACGTCCTAGACCGTCCGCCGCTTCAGGTTGAAGGCGACGCTGCGCAGAACGCGAAAAAGGGTCCATATGAGGTCCCGGTCCGGCGCCTCCCGAACTCCCAAGAACTGGCGGCGCCGGGGCGAGGGCTGCGGTTCACGCTCGTACACAGCCGGTCTCAGCCTGTGTGAGTAGCCCACTCGGCGCGGCTGATCGCGTAGATGTTCCGCGGTTCACCGTCCCGATCCACCGGGCCTTCAGCGAGGGTGAGGCCGAGCTTCTCGGCGACGCGGATCGACCCCTTGTTCTCCGGGTGGATGATGCTGATGACCCGCTCTCGGCCGGCCTCAGTGAATGCGAACTCCAGCGCAGCCGCGCCGGCCTCGGTTGCGATGCCCTGTCCCCACCGGTCGCGCCGGACTGTCCATGCCACCTCGATGTCCGGCCAGCCGTACTCCTCGTACAGGCCGGCCCGGCCGAGGAACTCACCCGTCGTTCGCTCTTCGATGATCCACATTCCGAAGCGGTTCAGAGCCCAGTGGCCGATCTGGAAGGCGGTCATGCCCCAGACCGACCCGATACGGCTCGGTGAGCTCGTGTAGAGCGACATGTCCGGATGCCGGGCCATCGCCAGGTACGGCTCGACGTCCGTCAGGTGCCAGGAACGGAGCTTCAGTCGCGGGGTGAGAACGGATGGGATGGTGACGACGTCAGGCGGGGCGAACTCGAGGGTCATGCGGGGCTCCCAGGCAGCGCGAGGCGGGATTGTTGGACCAACGCGCTGAACGCGCGGACGTCAGGATCCGAGGCCCACGGCCCAAGCTCCCGAACTACCTCGGACATGGCGGACACGATCGTGGCGGACAGGTGCCCGTCGGGAACAGCCGCGGCGGCCCGGCTCGCCGCGATCGCTGCGGCAGGATCGGGCCGGTCCTGGAGAAGAAAGCCGGAGGCGAGGCAGAGGTAGGCGTGGCCGCATTCTTCATGGGACCGGGGGTCGATGAGATCGACCGCTTCGCGGGCGTGGCGCCGGGCTTCGGCGCCGTTACCCAGTTCGATCGCGCATACCGCGGCGAACATGGCCGCGCTGCCGGCCGTGAACGGGGAGGAGCCGGGCCGGGGCCTCGTTGCCACCCCGGCGTGGGCCCTCATCACGGCGAGAGCGTTCTCTGTCTCCCGGACCCGGCCGAGGCGGGCATGGCTCCGCGCCTCGTAAGCGGCCAGCCGGGCGGCAAGGTAGGGTTCCGCGCTGCGGCGGCCCCGGGCGGCGGTGAGGGCAGCCTTGTCCCAGCGGTGGGTGTAGTAGGCGATGCTGGACCGCAGCGCGGCGAGGGAGCCGGTCAACATCTCGTCGCCTACCTGGTCGGCGTACCGGTCTGAAAGATCGCAGAACCGGCGGGCGTCTCGGTAGTGACCGCCGGCGAACGCGAGCCGGCCAAGGTAGTAGGTGAGCTGGCCGCCGAGGCGCGTAGTCCGCAGACTGTCGGTCACGCTCAAGCGCCGGTCGAGCATGTCTTCGACCTGGTGCCATCGTCGGGCGACCTCGCCGATGAGTATCTGGTGCGGGGTGGTGTCGTAGCCGGCAGCGATGTCGGCCAGGTCGTCTTCGAGTTCGCCGAGGGTCGGTGCCGTGGCGGAGGTGTCGATACGGCGGGTCGTTTCGAACGCAAGTGCGGATAGCGCAGCGATCGCAACGATCTGGCGTCGATCCGTTTCCTCCACCTCCTCCCTTCCCGACTCTGCCTGCTGCGGCCCGGGGGTGTCTACCCCCGCTGCGGCGGTCACCTCGGTCAGCCGCACCGCCTTCTGCGCAGCACGGATCCGCTCACCCAGGCCAGTCAGCTCGTTGCCGGTCCCGAACTCACGGTCGTAGGCCCGGAGGATGTCACGGGTCGGGAGCCGTCCCCTGTTGCGGATGGCGGAGATGTTCTTCCGATCGTGGGTGGTGCGTTTCTCCAGGTCCGTCCCCGACAGCCGGTGCTCGTCCTGAAGCTGCCGGAACCGAGTGGCGAGCTGCTCCTTCAGGGCCTCGACTCCATCAGCGTGCACCACGTTTCCCCTCGGCCGTCGGTGCGCCATGGGTGAGACATTTTTTCCCACCCCTGGGACAGAAGATCTCACCCTCCCATGGAGATGTCACGCGGAGTGTCATGGGTCGTGCACGGCGGGAGACATGCCGGCCACTCTCCCGGATCAGCAGAGGAGCGCATCGTGCACTCGCCCACGGAAGCTTCAGGCAGGTTCGCCGGTCGGACGCCCGCCGCTGGCCACCGCCCCCACCCTGACCCGTCGCCGTCCAGCGCCGTGTGGCGTTCTGCTGTCGGGCTGGGCGCGGTGGTCGGGGTGGGGAGGGAGCCGGTCATACCGGCCGTTGACGGCGCTCCCTCCCCGCCCCTCCCGATCCGCACCCCACTCACGACCTGGCCGGCGGGTGTCCGTCGCCTGTCCAGCAACGGGTGCAGTTATGCCGCACATCCGCTCGGCGGCCGGGCTGGTGCTGCGGAGCAGACGTGGACCGTGGTCGTGCTCGACGCCAACGGCGATCCACGGCAGACCGTCACCGGGTTTTCGTCGTTGGAGGCCGCGGATGCCTATGCGGAGTTCGACCCGGACATCCTCCGCTGGACGTCGGTGCCGTCCCGGCCCGCTATCCCGGATCACAATGCCGGGCCCTGAAAACGGGGGCTATCTCATCCGTCCACAGGCGGCCCGTCCACCACCCCGCCCGCGCTCGCGTGACCAGCTCTCGCGGGCGGGGTGGCATATACCGCCCGCTCCGGTGCTGACTCGGTCCGTCGGGGCAGGCGGTCCCAACTCAGGAAGGACCCGCCGTGTACCTCCCGGCCTTACCTGTCGCGTCGTGGCAGGCACCTAGCACCACCAGCACCACGGCTGTCGATGCGGTGTGGGTGTCCCGCGGGCCGTTCCTGGTGCTGCTCCGGTCCTCTCTGACCCGGCCGATCGGGATCACCCCTGCCGCTTGGGCTGACTTCGTCGCCGCGGTCAAAGCCGGGGAGTTCGACGGCCCCTGAGCCCGCCCGGCATCGGCCGGGTGGTTTCCCACCCATCTCGTCAAGGAGGGCCCCGCTATGCACGATCTCCTGCCACCCCCCACGCGGCCGGCCAGTGTCGAGCGTCTGTTCTCGGCGCCGCCGACCACCGTCATCCAGACGATTCCGGAGGCCCACGAGTACAAGAAGACCTCCGGCAGCTCGGACGCCGCGCACACGTACGACTCCACCAAGGTCTGACCAGCCCGCCTATCGCCAGTGCCGTGGGGCCGGGGCACAGGCCCCGGTCCCACGGCCGGGAGGGAAACCCCATGCTCAGGTTGCATCTCACCCCGTACGGCCCGGTGGACTGGAGCTGGTCGGACGGCGTCTACGCCACGGCCGAGGGGGCGAGCAGCATCCGCCCGTTCGCGCACCCGATGGTCGAGGACCTCGCCGTGACCGACGGGCAGCGAACGCTGATCGTCGTCCGTGAGCGGATCGCGGGCCGCGCGCCGGTGGCCGGGGGTGTGCGCATGCTGGACCCGGCCGAGTTCGACACCGCACGGTCGGCGGCAGCCGCCTGGCCGGCGGACTTCGTGATGGTGGAGACGGCGCCACGCATGCCGGTGCGGGTGTCCGCGGGTGCCTGCGGGACCGTGCCGTTGTACCTCGCGGAGGACGGGACCGCGCTGCATGGTTCGTGGGACATGGCCGACCTGCAGCCCTATGCCCGCGTGCTGTCCACCCGGGAAGCGGCGCGGCTGCTCGCGTTCCGCCCCCGGTACGGCAGCGAGACTCTGTTCGAGGGCATCCGGCGTCTCACCGAGCGGGCGACCGCCCACTACGGCGGGGGCCTGTACATCAGCTATCCGGAGCCGGCGCTGCACCGCCGCCCCCGCGCGCTCGCCGACGGCGCCGACGTGCTCGGCGCCTTCCGCGACGCGATCGACACCGCGCTGGACCTGCGGCCACTCGACCAGGACACGACGGCGTGGCACCTCACCGGCGGTTTCGACTCCGGGGTGATCGCCACCCGGGCGGCACAGCGATGGCCCAACCAGCTCACCACCGCGGCGCTGCTCATCGGCGGCCCCGGGCGGGAGCAGCAGATCCGCCGGCGCGCGCAGATGCGGACCCGCCTGCCGTTCTCCGCCCACGACACCCTTGTCGACGCCCTGACCGAACCGCCACTGCACCCCGGGTGCGCGCGGCTGCAGGGTGAGCCGATCTCGCCGTACGAGGAGCCGCTGCACCACCCCTTCCGCCTGCTGACCCAGGCCCTGCGCGCCCAGGGCGCCCGGGTCGTCGTGACCGGCATCGGGGGTGACGAGATGGTCGCAGTATCCCGAGAGGAGTACCCCGAGACTGATCCACCGATCGACCAGGTCGGCCAGGACCTTCCCTGGCTCGGCAGCGCGGTGACCGATGCCCTCGCCTACGCGGACGACGCCGTCGCGCCGCCCGCGGTCGTGAACTCCATGACCCTGCTGAGCATGGAGACCATGGCCCCCGTCCTGCTGCGGGCCGGTATCTGGCCGGTGCACCCGTTCGCGCACCCGGGGATGGTCCAGCTCGGAGAGCAACTGCCCTACGACTGGCGGGAACTCAAGCAGCTCCAACGGCGCCAGCTCGCCTCCCTCGGCCTGAACGAGGACGTCACCCACCCCGTGGAACGGGAGTCGTTCGCCGAGGTCGTCCAGCACACCCTGACCAGCTACGGGCCGGGCCTGCTCGCCGACATGCTCACCAGCGGCTCCATGCTGTTCGACATGGGCCTGGTCGACCCCGACCGGCTCGCCGACGCCTGCACCCACCTGGAAGATCACGCACTCTACGATGAGACGCGCGACGCGAAACTGATCGAGGTGATCCATCTGCATCTCGCGACGACGGCGTTCCTATGCTGATGCGCCCCGCGACAGCCGCGGACATCCCCGCCGTGACCGCCATGATCCTCGCCCGCAGCGTGTGGCTGGAGGAACGCGGCTGGCCGACCTGGCGCGACGACGCCGACGCTCTCGCCGCGCAGGCCGATCACACCCCGTCCACCGAGCACAGCATGTGGGTCCTCGACGACGACGGCCGGATCGTCGGCTGCACCACCGTGCTGACCTCCGCACCCCCCTGGGGCTGGACCACCGAGGAATTCACCGAACCGGCCTCATACCTGTACACCACCTGCACCAACCCGGCCTACCAGGCGGCCAAGCCCGGCGCCCTGATCGCCCTGTGGGCCGTCGACCACGCCGCCCGGCTCGGCCGACACTGGGTCCGCCGCGGCTGCCTGTTCCCCGGCCTCGTCGACTACTACCAGCGCCAAGGCTTCACCCTGCACCACACCGTCCCACGCACCAACCGCACCGTCTACCTGCTGGCACGGCGCGCAGAACTGCTCCCCGAACTGGACAAGTCCCTCGCCTTCGCCAACGCCTGAGTCCCACCCGGTCGCCGCCTCGCACCACCCCCGTGAGCCGGTACGGGAGCCGCCCGCGATGGATCATGATCGGCTACGACGGGTCCCCAGGGCGTGTCGGGCGCTGCGCAGCATGGCCGCGGGGGTGAGCAGGATCGATGGAGGCTCGACAAGGTTGACCACGCGCAGCAGGTTGCGGGCGAGGACGGGGTCGGATCGGGTCGCCGCCTGGACTCGGGGGATGTAGGCGTTGGTGATCCGGGTGCGGGGCCCGCGGCGGCCCTCGACCTCCCGGTAGCGCAGGTCGGAGTCGGTGGCGATCGACCACGCCCTGGAGGTCGGCCGGGCGGCCGCCGTGAAGTACCGTGCGGCGAGGTCGTCCAGGCTGCCCGAACGCAGACATGCCCGCAGTTCGAGAGCCTGCTGCGCGGCGACGGTCATGCCCTGCGCGTAGAGCGGGTTGAGGGTGCACAGGGCGTCGCCGATCGCGACGAAACCGGCGGCCGGGGTGTGTAGGAGGTCGTAGCGCAGCCGCCGTGACGCCCGGAACCGGTAGCGAACCGGGTCGTCGAGCGGCTCGGCGTCCTGGATGAGGCGGTGGATGTCGGGGGCGGGCAGGGAGGCCGCGAACCGTTCGTAGCCGGGGGCGTCGACCGGCGGGTGGTCGCCGAGCATGCCGGCGAGGGTCACGATCCAGCGGTCGCCCTCCTGGGCGACGGCGCCGCCGCCGCGCCGGCCCGGCAGCGTCGAGATGATGACGCCGAGGTCGCCGCCGAGGTCCGTGGGCCACCGGCGGTAGGTCCGGGAGGCGTAGGCGAGGTCGACGCCGACGGTCTCCTCCCGTGGGATGTCGAAGCCCAGGTCGGCGAGCCACTCCGAGGCGCGGGACCCGCGGCCGGTGGCGTCGACGACGAGGTCGGCCTCGACGGTGCGGGCCGGGGCGTCACCGGCGGGCGGCTCGACGCGCACCCCGACGACCCCGGCGGCTCGGGTGGAGCCCGATCCGCGGACGAGGCCGACCGCGCGGAGCCCGGGAAGCAGCCGGATCCGGTCGTGGCCGAGTGTCGCGGCCCGCAGAGCGGCCTCCAGCGCCGGCCGGCTGGCGAGCACCGAGGTGAGACCGGTCGGCACCGGGGTGACCCGGGCGCCGTCGAAGTACCAGCGGGTGCCGACGAGGGTCTCCGCCGTCGGCACCCCGTCTGCGGCGATCTTGGCGGTGAAGTCCGGGTACAGCTCGTCGAGGATCTGGCGGCCCCGTTCCATCAGGGCATGCAGGTGACGGCCCTGCGCCGCCCCGCCGCGGTGGCCGGCGGCAGCGGTGGGCGTGACGTCGTCGCGGTCGATGACCGTCACCTGGCCGACGTGCTCGGCCAGCACCCGGGCCGCCAACAGGCCCGCGACGCTGGCGCCGAGCACGACGGCGTGCCCTCGCCGGCCCGCTCCCCCGCCGACCGTGGCGCTCCCGGCCCCGGGCACGTTCCCGGCCTCGGGCACGTTCCCGCCGCCGGGCACGCTCGCCCTTCGGGGCGCTCCCCCGCCGCTGGGCGCGGTCACGCCGAGGCCGCGGCCGGCGGCACCGCCGCGGGGGTGGTGAGCGGGAGTGGGGCGGCCGTGCGGCAGGCCGCCACGAAGCGGGTCAGCTCGTCGACCCGGTCGGAGGGGGCGTCGACGGCGCGGTTCACGATCCGGATCAGGTGCTCGTAGGCGTCGGTGTGGTCGTAGCGGGCCGCGTCCGCGATCCGCAGCGCCCAGCGCCAGTAGCCGCGCATCGTGTCCGCAAGCGGCATCCGGAAGTGGGCGATCACGTCCCGGATCGGCTCGACGACCGCGTCGCCGTACACCCGCAGGTACCGCTCCAGGATGTCGGCCATGAACGCGAAGTGGCGGGCCTCGTCCCGGCTGAGCCGGTTGAGCAGCTCGGCGAGCACCGGGTCGCCGACGACGGAACGCAGCTGCTGGTAGTAGATCTGGGTGGCCTTCTCCTGGACGAGCGCGTAGGCGAACAGCGCCACCGACTCGTCGTGCGGGAGCTCGAAGGGCTTGCGGCCCTCGGCGGCGAGCTCGCGGCGCAGGTCGTCGGGACGGGCGATACCCGAGTCGGTCTGGTAGCGGAACAGGGCGCGGGCATGACTGTCCTCCTCGACCGCCCAGCGGACGGTGAAGTGGTACAGCTCGCGGTGATGGGCGAAGTCCTGCTCGCTCACCTCGTCGGTCAGCGGGAACCGCCGGGTGTAGACGGCGAAGTAGCCCGGCAGGTGATCCTCGATCAGGGTGATGAAGCGGACGGCGGACCGCTGGCCGTCGGTGAGCCGGTTGGCGTCGGCCGCGGTCCAGTCGACGGCGGTCTCGACGTCCCAGCGGCGCTCGGCGGCGCCGGCGCGGTGGAAGTCGGTGACGGCTTCGGCCATGTCGCCGGGGGCCAGGAAGGGCCCGTCGACCGGGCCGCGCAGCACGGGGGCCCGGGTCGTCGTGGTGGTCATCGGTTCGTCTCCCGGGCTCGTCAGCGCGACTTCTGGCAGACCAGCGCGTAGTGCTTCGTGGTGAAGCCCCAGCCGGCGTTGGCGACCTGGAGGTAGCGGGTGAGGGTCGCCGCCAGGCCGGGGCTGATCGCGTCGAGCCGGTCGGCCCGGTCGGCGACGTTGACCAGCCAGTCCTCGATGGTGCGGCGGTAGTCCTCGGTGAGGTCGTCAACGGAGATCACCGAGAATCCGGCGTCCTCGGCGGCGCGGACCAGCTCGGACAGCGGGCGCATGTCCCCCCAGCCGAAGATCGAGTCGCGGACGAACTCGGTGCCGCCGCGACGGTCGAACTCCTCGTGCGCGGCCGCGTTGCGGAAACAGGACTCGGAGACGTACAGCCGTCCGTTGCGGCGCAGCGCCGCCCGCGCCCGGCGGAACACCAGGTCGAGGTCGGGCATGTGGACGATGGACCCGAGCAGCGACACCGCGTCGAACGACGCCGGCTCGACGTCGAGGGTCTCGAAGTGGCCCTGGCGGGTCTCGACCAGGTCGGCGACGCCCAGCTCGGCGGCGCGGGCGGCGATGTAGGCGTGCTGGCGCCCGGCCGGGCTCACCCCGACGGCGCGGCAGCCGAGCTCGGCGGCCATGTGCAGCACGACCGAGCCCCAGCCGCAGCCCACGTCGAGGATCCGCTCGCCGCCGCGCAGCCCGAGCCGGTCGGCGACGAAGCGCAGCTTGGCGAGCTGGGCGGAGTCCAGCGTCAGGCCCTCCGAGCGGTAGAGACCGCTGGAGTACTTGCGGCGGGAGTCCAGGAACAGGCCGAAGATCTCCGGGTCGAGGTCGTAGTGCTGGTTCGTGTCCGCAACCCCGGCCGGGGCGGCGGACGCCGTCCCGGCCGGGGGCGCGGCGGCGACGGTCATGCCGCCGCGCCCGCGGCCAGCGCCCGCTCGACGACGTCGGTCACCTCACGGACGGTGGTCACCGTGAAGACGTCCTCGTCGTCGAGCTCGATGTCGTAGGCGCGCTCGATGCGCGCGATCATGCGCAGCACCTTCACCGAGTCGGCGCCGGCGACGGTGCGCAGGTCGAGATCGGGGTCGATGGCGTCCGCGGTGGTCGCCAGCTCGGTGGCGACGATCTGGGTGACGGTGACGAGCACCGGCTCGGCGGTCGTGGACATCAGGACTCCTCGGATGTGGTCGCGGGAGCGGAAACAGGCACGGGCACAGACACAGGGGCTGGATCTGGGGCGGGCGCCGAAGCGGGGCCGGGTGCGCCGGCGGCGGCGGCGGTCGCCGAGGCGAGCGCGGGGGCCGACGCGGTCAGGACGTCCGCCAGGCGGCCGGCGTCGCCGTCGCTGAGCGTGATGCGGTCGCGGGCCGCCTCGAGGGCGACCGGGCGGTACGTGGCGCGGGCGGTGGCGACGACCCCGCCGGTCGCGTCGAGGATGTCGGCCTCGGCGTTGATCAGGCCGGTGTCCCCGGTGTTGACGATCCGCGCCCGGCACTCGTGCGGGGCGCCGACCGGGATCGGCGCCAGGTAGCGCAGCCGCATCGCGGTGGTGAACGCCGGCTTCCCGGTGCGCAGCACGATGAGGTTGCCCATCGTCTCGTCGCAGATCACCCCGGCCAGGCCGCCGTGCACGACGCCCGGGTAGGACTCGTGCGCGGAGCCGAGCTGGAAGACGGTGGCGAGCCCGTCCGGGAGGGCCTTGAACCGCAGCTGCAGGCCCTTGGCGTTGTGCGGGGAGCAACCGAAGCACTGGTAGTCGTCCAGGACGGCCCAGGGGGTCGCGACGAGCTCCTGCGCGTCGGCGAGCGTCCCGGACGGGTCGTCCTTTGCCGGGGCGGTCATCCGAGCGCCTCGGCGAGGTTGCGGCGGACCCGGGCGTTGGTGGTCAGGTCCAGGCCGGTCAGCGAGCCGAAGGCCCGCCGGATCTTGTCCTGCAGGTGGGCCAGCTCGCCCTCGGTCGCCACCTGGGTGAGGAAGTAGGTGAACCCCGTGTCGATGGTGTCGTGGTCGCGCAGGGCCTCCAGCTCGCCCTTGAAGACGCCGACCGGGTGCTTGATGCGCTGCTCGGCGGTGTAGACGAACAGGGTCTCCAGCACGGACGCCAGCTCGTCCGGGTGCTCGGCGAGCCGGCACCGGGTGTAGTGGATGAACTCGCGGGCATGCGCGGCCTCGTCCAGGCTCGCCTTCGTCATGATGGCGGCCAGCACCGGCTCCTCCACCCAGGCGGCGACCGCGCGGTAGACGTGGTTGACCGTCAGCTCGGAGATGACGTTGGTCGCCAGGGTCGCCGCCGGGGTGGTACCCGGCGCGTAGGGCTCCCGCATCGCCGCGACCGCGCCCGGCTCCACCTGGGCGTCGATCTGGTCCAGCCAGGCCCGGAACGCGAAGTGGTGCTGAAGCTCCTGCCCGCCCCACAGCGCGATGAACGCGGAGAAGTCGTAGTCGTCGACGAACTCGTCGAAGAAGCCGTGCTGGGCGGCGATCGAGTTCGCCTCGCCCATCACCGCGCCGCGCGCGATCCGGACGTACTCGGGGCGAACGAGCTCCGGCCGCACCTCGTCGAAGGGGATGTCGGCGAGCCGCCACACGTGGCGCTCGTATCGGCGGAAGACGTCGTAGCTGTGCATGGGCCTCCACCTGCCTGGGAAACGGGCCTGGAACTCATGTCGGTACGCATGCCTCGCGCGCGGCGAGGCGCTGGAACTTCCCGCTGGACGTCCGCGGCAGGGCGTCGGGCCCGACGAGGGCGACGGCGATCTCGGCCAGCCCCAGCGCGGCGGTCACCGCCACCCGGATCGCGGCGGCCAACGCCGCGCGCTCGGTGTCGTCGACCAGCCGGGTCTCGGCGAGGATTGCCATCGTCTCGGCGCCCTCGGGTGAACGGTCCGCGTAGGCGACGCAGCGGCGGCGGTGGACGCCGGGGACGTCCCGGGCGGCCTCCTCGGCGTCGTGGGGGTAGTAGTTCACCCCGCGGACGATCACCATCTCCTTGTCCCGGCCGGTGACGAAGAGTTCGCCGTCGCGCAGCAGGCCGAGGTCGCCGGTGCGCAGCCAGCCGTCCGCGGTGAACGCGCCGGCCGGCTGCGCGCCGGTGTCGGTCAGGTAGCCGCCCGTCACCGCGTCGCCGCTGATCTGGATCTCGCCGACCTGGTCGTCACCGAGCACGCCGGTGCCGTCGCGGCCGCCGATCCGCACCCGCATGGCGCGCACCGGTCGGCCCACCCCGGCCAGCCCGCGGGCGGACGGCGAGCCGGCGGGCACGTCACGCGCGACGCCGTCGCGGGCGAGCAGGTCGCGGTCGACCCAGCGGTGCACGGGGGCGCGGCCCGGCGGCGGGAAGGTCACCGCCAGCGTGGCCTCGGCCATCCCGTAGACGGGCATCATCGCCGCCGGCGCGAAGCCGGCCGGGGTGAAGGTGGTGAGGAAGCGCTCGACCGAGGCGGGCTCGACCGGCTCGGCGCCGTTGAAGGCGACCCGCCAGCCGCTCAGGTCCAGGCCGGCCTCCCGCGGCGCGGGGACGGCCTCCGCCAGGTGGTCGTAGGCGAAGTTCGGCATGGGGGCGATGCTGCCGCCGCGGCCGAGGAAGTCGGTCAGCCAGCCGGCCGGGTCCTTCACGAAGGCGGCCGGTGACCAGACGGTCATCGGCATGCCGGTGAAGATGCCGGCGAGCGTGCCGAACAGCCCCATGTCGTGGAAGAGCGGCAGCCAGATGCCGCCGTGGTCGGCCTCGGTCAGCGCGACGCCGTCGATGATCGCGGTCAGCCCGGCCAGGATGTTGCGGTGCGTCAGCACGACGCCCTTCGGGGCGGCGGTGCTACCGGAGGTGAACTGGACCAGGGCGGCCTCGTCGGGTGACACCTCCACCGCCGGGCCGGCCGGGGCCGCACCGCCAGCGGCGGCTGGCGCGGTGCCGGTGGCCGGGACAGTGCCGGCGGCGGCCGGTGTGGTGAGGTCGGCGACCCGGACGAGGCGGACGCCGTCGAAGGCCCCGGCGAAGCGGTCGGCCATCCGGGCCGTCCGGCCGCCGACCAGCACGAGCCGGATGCCGGCGACGGCGACCGCGCGCGCCAGCCGCGCGGCGTAGCCGGGCAGGTCACGGGTGGAGGCGGGCAGCGGCAGGGGGCACGCGGCGGCTCCCGCCCGGCTCACTCCGGCCAGGGCCACCAGAAAGTCGGGCGCGTTGTCGCTGAGCACTCCGACCCGGTCACGGGCGACGACCCCGGCCCCAGCGGCGCCGCCGGTGCCGGCACCGGTCAGGGCTGCCGCCAGGACGTCCGCGCGGGCGACGAGCTCGCCCAGTGTCAGCGACGCTCCGGCGGAGGGGAAGTCGAGGGGCAACCCCGGATGGCGGGCCGCCACCGTGGCCAGGCCGGCGTGCAGGGTGCCCGCCGCGAGCGCGGCGGCGGCCGTCGAGCCGGCGGCCACGGAATCGGCAGGTACGAGATTGACGGGTGAGGAAACAGCAGGTGAGGAAACGGGGACGGCGCGGGGCGCCGGGATCGCCACCTCGGCCGGAGCGTCGTGCATCGTGGGCCCTCCATCTGCATCCGGCCGCTTTCCGGCTCGTGCCGGCGCGCGGCCCGCGCGCCGCAACCGGTCTCGCCCGACGCGTTCGCGCCACCGTTCACCGGCGGCGGTTCGTCCACGCATTTCCGCGAGAATGCTTGCGCTGTCGCCCGGTGCCGTCAAACACGGATACCGGTCCGCTATGGATCCATCGGCGGCGTTAATCGTCTCGCCGGGAAACAGAAGGAAAGCGGACGATACATCGAGGCGCTATCGCGGTAACAACCGTGCGGCAATTGGAGATGCGATGACCACGTCCACCGTCGTCCCGGCGGCCGGCACCGGATCATCCGGGCCGGCCGGCGAGGAGTCGACCGCGCTGCTGGCCGAGCTGTTCGACCCGGCGACGAGACCCGACCCCTACCCCGTCTACAGCCGGCTGCGCGAGGCGGGTGCGCTGCACGCGACGCCGTTCGGGCTGCCCGTCGCGACCCGGCACGCCGACTGCGTGGCCGTCCTGGCGAACCAGGACTGGGGGCACGACCTGGAAGCCCACCAGATGCACCCGACGCTGCCGGCGGAGTCGTTCCCCACCACGTTCCTGTGGATGGAGCCGCCGGACCACACCCGGCTGCGCGGCCTGGTCAGCAAGGGCTTCACCCCGCGCAGCGTGCAGATGCTGCGGCCGCGGATCACCGCGCTGGTCGACGAGCTCCTCGACAACGCACTCACCGCCGGCGAGTTCGACCTCGTCGAGACGATCGCCTACCCACTGCCGCTGACCGTCATCTGCGAGATCCTCGGCGTCCCCGCCGCCGACCACCCGGCCGTCCAGGTCTGGTCGCAGGCGCTGGCCCGGGCGTTCGACCCCGACGCGCTCATGTCGCCCGAGGCACTCGCGGAGCGCAACCGGGCCATCCCCGAGTTCCTGGAGTACTTCGGCGCGCTGGTCGAGCGGCACCGGCGCGAGCCCGGCGACAACCTGATCTCCGCCCTCGCCCAGGTCGAGGAGGCCGGTGACCGGCTCACCGCCGACGAGCTGCTCGGCACCTGCGTCACGCTGATCATCGCCGGCCACGAGACGACGGTGAACCTGGTCGGCAACGGGATGCTCGCGCTGCTGCGCAACCCCGACCAGCTCGCCCTGCTGCGCGCCGAGCCCGAGCTGATCGGACCCGCCGTCGAGGAGCTGCTGCGCTACGACTCGCCGATCCACCTCAACACCCGCGCGGCGAAGCGGGAGCTCGAGGTGGCCGGCAGGGTGTTCGCGCCCGGCGAGGGCGTCGTCGCCCTGATCGCCTGCGCGAACCGGGACCCGCGGGCCTACCCCGACCCGGACCGTCTCGACGTGCGGCGGTTCACCTCCTCGGCCGGCGGCCCCCCGGCCCGGCACCTGTCGTTCAGCCTCGGCCACCACTACTGCCTCGGCGCGCCGCTGGCGCTGCTCGAGATGGAGCTGCTGCTCGCCGGGTTCATCCGTCGGGTCAGCGAGGCCGAGATCACCGACAACAGCCCGCCCTACAAGCCGAACCTGCTGATCAGGGGCCTGGCCGAGCTGCCCGTGCGGTTCCGCGGCTGACCGTCCCGCCGCACGACCCGGCATGATGCACGACGACATGCCACGTTCCCGTTCCGCCGTCCACACGTGCGCGTTACCGGCGGTTAGCGCCCACCGGTAACGTGAGCGGCGCCCAGCGGGAGGATGGCGATGGAACTGAGATATCTCGCGTCGTTCCTCGCCATCGCCGAGGAGCTTCACTTCGGCCGCGCGGCGGCCCGCCTGCACCTGGCCCAGCCCTCACTCAGCCAGCAGCTCCAGCGGCTGGAACGCGACATCGGCGTCGAGCTGGTCTCACGCAGCTCGCACGAGGTCAAGCTGACCGCCGCCGGCCGCGCCTTCGAGACGGAGGCCCGCCGGCTGCTCGACGCCACCCGGCGGGCCGTCACCGTCGCCCGCGAGGCGGCCTCGGGGCGGACGGGGATGATCAGCATCGGCTTCAACTACCCCGCCGGCCAGCGGGTGCTCCAGCCGACGCTGCTGCGCCTGGCGGCCGAGTACCCGGGTGTGTCGACGACGCTGTGGGAGGCCCGCAGCGGGCCGCAGCTGTCCGCGCTGGCCGAGGGACGGCTTGACGTCGCACTGGTCTTCGCCGGGCCGCCCTCGGCCCAGCTGCGCTCCCAGCGGGTGCTCACCGTGCCGCTGGTCGCGGTGGTCAGCCGGCGCCATCCCTGGGCGGCCCGGTCCGAGGTTCCCTTCCGGGAGCTGGCCGACCAGCCGTGTGTCCTGTTCCGGCGGGAGCAGAGCCCGGCGATGCACGACGCGATCCTCGCCGCCGCCGACCGCTGCGGCATCGCGCTGACCGTCTCCGACGAGGTGGACGACTCCGGCGCGACCGGGATCGTGGTCACCACCAAGCCGGTGGTCGGGTTCGCCTCGGCGGCGCGCGGCGCGCATCCGCCCGGTCACGGGCTCGCCGCGGTGCGCCTGGTCGACCCGACCCCGACGGTCGGGATGTACGCCGTGTGGCGCCCGGACCCGCAGCCCGTGGTCGGTGCCTTCCTGGACTGCCTCGAGGCCGCCGGCCCGTTCACCGAGCCCGGCCCGTCCGCGGCTCCGGGTGCGGGTGCGGCTCCGGCCCCCGTTCCGGGGCCGGGGCCAGCCAAGGAGAGCTGACCCCGGATCCCCCGGCCCCGCCGGGCGGTGCGGTGGCGATAGGCATCCCGAATGGTTCGTTCGTCATTCATGCGTTGCCGAGAACCGGCCTGGCGCGCAACATCGCTCGAGCGGTCAGATTCACCTGGTCGCCCCGCCGATCCGCCGCGCCGTACGAGGAGGTCATGGGGCCGTCCGGTGGCCGTGCCGGCAGTGGCACGCGCCCATCCGGCGGCGGAGCGTGACCCGGCGGCGGCACACCGACGGTGCCGGCCGCGCGGCCGGTCCGAACAGAATGGACGTGACCCCATGGAGTTGACTGTCCTCGGGTGCCGGTCGGGGATGCCCGCCTCCGGCCAGTGCAGCTCCAGCTACCTGGTGGAGACCGAGGCGGCCCGCCTGCTGCTGGACTGCGGCCCCGGCGCCGCGACCGCGCTCAGCGCGATCATGCATCCGCGCGGGCTGGACGCCGTGGTCATCAGCCACCTGCACCTGGACCACTGCTACGACCTGCTGCCCGTCGGTAAGACGCTGCTGGCCGGACACGGCCGGTTCGCCGAGCTGTTCCCCACGCTGCCCGAGCTGGCCAGCCAGGTACAGCGGCCCCCGGTGCCGCTGTACGTGCCGCGGGGCGGCCGGGAGCGGCTGCGCGCGCTCGCCGCGCTGTTCCCCGTCACCACCATCCCGCTGCTCGACCGTGCCTTCGAGGTGGCCTTCGACGTCCGCGAGTACGAGCCGGGCGACACCTTCGTCGTCGGCGACGCGACGGTCGGGGTACACGAGCTGCGCCACGCCGTGCCCAACTGCGGCACGCGGGTGGACTCCGCGTCCGGCAGCATCGCCTACACCGGCGACACCGGGGTGACCGAGGATCTCGTGCCGTTCGCCCGGGACGTCGACCTGCTGCTCGCCGAGGCGACGCTGGAGCTGACCGACACGACCGACCACGGCCATCTCAGCGCCACCGACGCGGCGCGGACCGCCACCGAGGCCGACGCGCGCCAGCTCGTCCTGACACATTTCGTGACCGCCGAGCCGACCTGGCTGCGGGCGCGCCAGGAGGACGCCGAGCGGGTCTTCGACGGCCCGGTGCACATCGCCACGCCCGCGAGCCGCTTCACCGCCCGGGTCACCGAGGCGGCCCCGCATGCCTGACGGACCGTCCGGTCCGTCAGGCACCGTGGATCCGGCAGGGGCGGTGGATCCGGCAGGGGCGGTGGAGGAGCCGGTGCGGGCTGTCTGGTGCGACTACGGCGGCGTGCTCAGCTCCTCCATCGCCGGCTCACTCGCCCAGGTGGCGGCCGCGGCGGGAGTCCCGACGTCCGAGCTCATGGCCGCGATCCGGCGGGTCGCGGCGTCCTTCGGGGCGACGATGATCGAACCGCTGGAACTCGGGGTGCTCTCCCAGCACGAGTGGGGCCTGCGAGTCACCGCGGAGCTGGCGCCGGCCTGGACGCCGCGGATCGACCTGACCCGCTTCGGCGACCACTGGTACGCGGGCCGGACGGTCAACACGGCCCTGTTCGAGCTGCTCGACCGGGTGCGGGCGAGCGGCGTGCGGGTCGGCATGCTCACCAACAGTGTGCGGGAGTGGGAACCGCACCGGCGAGCGCTGGCGCCGGACGTCGACCCGTTCGAGGTCACCGTCAACTCCTTCGAGGTGGGCCTGCGCAAGCCGGATCCGGCGATCTTCGAGCTCGCCGAGTCGCGGTTCGGGACGCCGCCGCGGGCCTGCCTGCTCATCGACGACCTGGCGGTCAACTGCGCCGCGGCCCGGGCCCGGGGCTGGCGGGCGATCGAGCACGCCGAGCTCGAGGACACTCTGGCACAGCTGCGCGCCGCCATTCCCACCGTGGCCGCGGACGCGGTGACGGACTAACGCTCACACGCGTTTTACCGTTACCCCGCACCAACGATAAATAATTGCGATCGATCGATCCTTCCCGCCCATAGCCCGGCGATAGGAGACGTTTACGGATCGTTAGCGAGAAGCACATTGCCAGCCAACCGACGATGCATCGAGACTGGGCTCGGTAAATCCACCGAGAAATATCCGAACCCTCGTCACGAGTAGGTGGTCGGTGTGCAGCAGTACACCCTGGGAGCGGGCCGGGTCCTTCCTGACGACCGCGGTCTTTATTCCCTCGTCGACGACCGCGTCCGTACCGATCCGGACCGGGTGATCCTCAGCCGGCCCACCGGGACGGACTGGCATGACATCACCTTCCGCGCGCTCGACGCCCACGTGCGCCGGGTCGCCGCGGTGCTCCTCGGCCACGGGGTGGGCGTGGGCGACCGCGTCGGCATCGTCGGCCGCACCAGCTACGAGTGGGTGGTCGCCGACCTCGCGGTCCTCGCCCTCGGCGCGATCACCGTGCCGATCTTCCCGACCGCCTCGCCGGCGCAGATCACCCACATCGTGACCGACTCCGGCATGGCGTGGTGCTTCGTCGAGACCCCGGAGCACCACAGCGCGGTCGCCACGGCCGGTGCCGGGACGCTGCGCGCGCTGCCCTGGCCGCTGGCCGACCTGAACGGCTGGCAGGCCCCCGCCGACGACGCGGGCCACGCGGCCGGCGGCGGTGACCTGGCCGCGGCGGACGAGTTCGCCGGGCGCCGGGACGCCGTCCGGGCGGACTCGCTCGCGACGATCGTCTACACCAGCGGGACGACCGGCATGCCCAAGGGCTGCATTCTCACCCACGGCAACCTGTTCGCCTCCAGCGCCAACACCGTCGAGCACACCGGCGAGCTGTTCCGGGTGTGGCGGCCCGCCGCGGGCACCGGAGCGGCGCAGGGGCCGGAGGGATCAGAGGCGGCGGTCGAGCAGGCGTCGACCCTGCTCTGCCTGCCGCTGGCGCACGTCTTCGGCCGGACGATCCTCGTCGCCTGCCTCTACGCCGGCACGCGGACCGGCCTGCTGGCGGCGGTCCCGGACATCCTGCCCGCGATGGCGACCTTCCGGCCGACCGTGCTGGCGCTCGTCCCCTACGCGCTGGAGAAGATCCGCAAGGGGCTGCGCGGCGTCGTCGACACCGACACCGAACTCGCGGCGGTGGCCGCCGGCCTGGCCGGCGACCCGACTGACGGCCCGGCCAGCAGCCCAGCGGACGGCCCGGCCGCCGAGCGGCAGCCCGCCCCGGCGGCGCTGGCCCGGATCAACGGCGTGTTCGGCGGCCGGCTGACCCACGTGATCAGCGGCGGGGCGTCGCTGGACGCCACCACGGCGGCCTTCTACCGCGGCGTCGGCGTGCGGATCCTGAACTGCTATGGCCTCACCGAGGCCGCGACGGCGGTGACCGTCAACCAACCCGGCACCAACCGCATCGGCACGGTCGGCCAGCCGATCCCCGGCACCACCGTGGCGATCTCCCCGGACGGCGAGGTGCTGGTCGCCGGCCCCAACGTCTCCCCCGGCTACTGGCGGGCCGGCCAGGACCCGTGGATCGAGCCCGCCAGCACCCAGGCCGAGCCCGGCGCCGGCCCGTCCCGCTGGCTGCACACCGGCGACCTGGGCCACCTCGACGCCGACGGCTTCCTCCTCATCACCGGCCGCCGCAAGGAGATCCTGGTCACCAGCGGTGGCAAGAACGTCACGCCGACCCTGCTCGAGGACCGGATGCGGCTGCACCCGCTGGTCGCCGACAGCATGGTCGTCGGTGAGGCCCGCCCGTACGTCGCCGCCCTGGTGACGACCGACCAGGGTGCGCTCAGCGCCCTGGCCGCGGCGCACGGCATCGACCTCGCCGCCCCCGGCTGGTGGGAGCACCCCGCCCTGCTCGACCGGGTACAGGAGGCGGTCGACGACGCCAACAGCCTGGTCTCCCGGGCCGAGTCCATCCGCCGGTTCCGAATCCTCCCCACCCAGCTCACCATCGACGCCGGTCACCTGACGCCCTCGATGAAGCTGCGCCGCGCACCGATCGAGGCGGCCTTCGCCACCGAGATCGAGCAGCTCTACTCCCCGGCCGCCGCCCCGGCCCCGGCCTGAGCCGGCGCCGGCTCAGGCCTGGAGACGCCGCCGCTCGCAGACACTTCCGCCCGCTGACATCTCCGCCGCATGACCGACGGGAGCACTCAAGGATGTACGACGTCATCGTGGTCGGCGCCCGCTGCGCCGGCTCACCGCTGGCCATGCTGCTCGCCCGCCAGGGCCACCGGGTCCTGGTCGTGGACAGGTCGACCTTCCCCAGCGACACCGTCTCCACCCACTACATGCACCAGACCGGCCTGGCCCGGCTGCGGGACTGGGGCCTGCTGGACCGCCTGGCCGCCACCGGCGTCCCGCCGATGCGCCACCTCACCTTCTCCTACACCGGCCTGCACCTCGAGGGCTTCGCCGACCCGATCGACGGGATCACGGAGGTCTACTCGCCGCGGCGGACCATCCTCGACAAGCTGCTGGTCGACGCCGCCCGCGAGGCCGGCGCCGAGGTCATCGAGGGCTTCACGGTCAGCGACCTGCTCTTCGACGACGGCCGGGTCACCGGCATCCGCGGCCGGGCCGGCGAGGGCCCCGAGCAGGAGTTCCGCGCCGCCTTCGTGGTCGGGGCGGACGGGCGGACGTCCACCGTGGCCGACAAGGTCGGCGCGGACTTCTACCGGGTCGTGCCGGCGGCCGGCTTCATCTACTACTCCTACTACGAGGGCCTGGACTGGACGTTCCAGCACCGGACCGGGTTCGGGGAGCAGCAGTTCGGCGCCTGGCCCACCCACGACGGCCGGCACCTGCTGTCGATCATCCGGCCCCGCGCGGCGTTCAGTGAGTTCCGCGCCGACGTCGAGGGCAGCTTCCACGCCATCTTCGACGCGGTCGTCCCCGAGCTCGGTGAGGACCTGCGGGCCCGCGGCCGGCGCGTCGAGGAGTTCCGTCCGATGCGCTACCCGGACAACTACTACCGGCGCTCGCACGGGCCCGGCTGGGCGCTGGTCGGCGACGCCGGCTACCACAAGGACCCGTTCACCGGCTGGGGTATCACCGACGCGTTCCTCCAGGCGCAGACGCTGGCCGACCGGCTGCACTCCGGCCTCGCCGGCGAGCGGACGCTGGACGACGCCGCCGCCGAGTACGTCAAGCTCCGCGACGAGGAGAGCCACGGCACGTTCGAGCTGACCTGCACGCTCTCCCACCTCGTGCTGCCGCCGTTCCTGCACTCGGCCTTCGCCGCGACGGCGCAGAGCCCCCGCTACACGAAGAAGTTCTTCGGGATGATCGCCGGTGGCGTTCCCGGCCACGACTTCTTCCACCCCGACAACCTCGCGGAGCTCTACGAGGAGGTCGGCATGCCCGCCGAGAAGCGCCTGCTGTCGGCCGGCTGATCCAGGATCGGGAGGCATCGGCTGATGAGCACCGCTCCGGTGGCCGCGCCCCACGCGGGCAACGGCACGACACCTGACGGCACGACGGCCGGCATCGCGGCCGGCACGGCGGCGGGCGCCGCCGCGGGGGCCGCCGACGTCGGCGAGCTCGCGCGGCGCACGCTCGCGTTCGTGCGCGACGAGGTGCTGCCGGTCGAGCGCGAGCTGATCGTCGCGGGCCGGCACATGGACGACGACGTCCGTGTCGGCCTGCAGCGGGCGGCCCGCGCGGCGGGCGTCTTCGGGCCGCTGACGCCGGTCGCGCTCGGCGGGCTCGGCCTGGACAACGCCGGTCTCGCGGAGGTGCTCGAGGCCGCCGGGACGAGCCTCATCGGCCCGATCGCCGTGAACTGCGCGGCGCCCGACGACGGGAACATGCACCTGCTCGCCGACGTCGCGACGCCGAGCCAGGCCGAGCGCTACCTGCACCCGCTGCTGCGGGGCGAGACCCGCTCGGCGATCGCGCTCACCGAGCCGGCGCCGGGCGCGGGCTCGGACCCGTCGATGGTCCGCACGACGGCGGCCCAGGTCGACGGCGGCTGGGTCATCGACGGGGCGAAGCACTTCATCACCGGCGCCGAGGGCGCCGCGTTCACGATCTGCATCGCCCGCACCGAGGGCGGCACCACCATGTTCCTGGTCGACCAGGACAACCCCGGCCTGACGGTCGGACGGCGGATGCCCACCCTGGACCACAGCGCCCCGGGCGGGCACTGCGAGGTGACGTTCGCCGACTGTTTCGTCCCCGACGAGGCGGTACTCGGCGACGTCGGCGCCGGGCTGCGCTACGCCCAGGTGCGGCTGGCCCCGGCCCGGCTCGCGTTCTGCATGAGCTGGCTGGGGATCGCCGTCCGGGCGCACGGCATGGCGGCCGAGTGGATCCAGCGCCGGAGCTCGTTCGGCCGGCCGATCTCCGAGCACGGCATGGCCCAGGCGCACGTCGCCGACAACGAGATCGACATCGCCGCCGCCCGCGCCCTGGTCCGCTCGGTGGCCCGGGTGCTCGACGAGCAGGGTGTGGCCAGCTCCGCCGCGCGGCACGGCGCCGCGATCGCCAAGACGTTCGTCGCCGAGGCGGTGTGGCGGGTCCTGGACCGGGTCGTGCAGCTCTACGGCGGCCTCGGGATCTGCGAGGACCACCTGGTGGCGCGCTTCCTCGTCGAGGCCCGCGGGTTCCGCATCTACGAGGGCTCGTCCGAGGTCCTGCGCACCTCCATCGCCAAGCGGGTGCTGCGGGCCCACCAGCCGGCCACCATCGGAGAGGAGACACGGTGACACCGACGTCCGCACCGACCACGGCGACCAGTCCCGGCCAGTCCAGTCCCGGCCAGCCCGGCGCGGCGGCGGGTGGGGAGAGCCGGCCCGGTCCGTTCGCCATCTTCGGCCCGGCCACCGCCGACCCGGGCGCGCCCGACCTCGAGCGCATCCGGGAGATCGCGAACGCGATCGTGCCGTTCCGGCGGTTCGTCGGCATCGACATCACCGAGATCGACACGGAGCGCTCGGTGGTGGAGATCCCCGACCGGCCCGACCTCACCAACCAGCTCGGCACCGTGCACGCCGGCGCACTGTTCCTGGCCGCCGACCTCGCCGGCGCCGCGGCGGTGGCCGGGGCGCTCGCGCCGCGGCTGAGCCGGTTCGAGTACCTCGTCGTCCGCGACGCCCGCTCGACGTTCCGCAAGCCGGCCAACGGGCGGGTGCGCGCGATCGGCCTGGTCGACGAGCGGGAGGCGCGCCGCGTCCTGGCCGGCACCGGGCCGGAGCGGTTCGACCTCGACGTCAGGGCGCTGCTCTACGACGACGCCGACGTGCTCGTCGCCCGGTTCCACTTCGACTACGCCTGCGCGATCGCCGGAGACTGACGATGCCGACCACCGAGTCGACGACCCCCGCCGACCCCACCGGAGCCGCACCGCCCACCGCTCCCAGCGGCGGCACCGATGCCGGTGCCGGTGCCGGTGCCGCCCGTCCGAGCGCGGCCGCCGGCCCGGAGAAGGTGCCGGTGCCGGTCTCCAGCGGGATCACACTCATGGTCCGGGCGATGGCGCAGCCCGACCCGATGGCGCCCGTCGTGCTGCTGCTGCCGGCGATGGCCCTCAAGGCGAAGTTCTACCTGCCGATGGCCAGGGCGCTGTTCGCGGCGGGCCTGTCGGTGGCCACCCTCGACCAGCGCGGGTACGGCGAGAGCACGCCCGGCCTGCGCGAGCAGCCGAACTTCGGCTACCGCGAGCTGATCGAGGTCGACATGCCCGCGGCCGTCGGTGCCGTCCGGGCCCGCTTCCCCGGGGCCCCGCTGTACCTGTTCGGCCACAGCCTCGGCGGTCAGCTCGCCCTCTTCCACGCGGCGGCCGCGCCGGGCGAGATCGCCGGCGTCGTGACGATCGGCACCGGCACCCCGTACTGGAAGGCGTTCGGACGTCGCAACTGGTTCGAGGCGTTCTGGAAGATCCAGACCATCGGCCTGGTCGCCCGGGTGCGCGGGTACTGGCCCGGCGGAATGCTCATCGGCGGCGCGATGGCCGGCCAGGTGATGGTCGACTGGGCGCGCCAGTCCCGGACGAGCAGGTGCCGTCCCAGGGGCTCGACGCGGCGCCACGACGACGCGCTGCGCGCGCTGGACCGGCGGGTGCTGGCGATCTCGCTGGACGACGACCGGCTCGGTCCCAGCTCGAACGTGGACTTCCTCTGCTCGCGGATGCCCGCGGCGCGGCTGACCCGGTGGCACGTCGTGGAGTCCTCCGGGGTCGCCCACCGCGACCACTTCGCCTGGATCAAGGACAGCGCGGTCATCGGCCGGGCCGCGGCGAGCTGGATCACCAGCGGGCGACTGCCCGCCGAGCAGGCCGGCGGAGAGGGGAACGGGCGATGAGCAGGACACGGCTGACGGTCCTGGGTGACAGCTTCGCGGAGGGCCGCGGCGACCCGCGGCCCGGCGGCGGCTACGCCGGCTGGGTGCCCCGGTTCGCCGAGCTGTTCGGGATCCCGCACGGCGGCTACCGCAACCTCGGCACCCACCAGGCCACCACGCGGCACATCCTGGAGCACCAGGTGCCGGCCGCCCTGGTCACCAAGGCCACCGTGATCGGCGTCATCGGCGGGGTCAACGACCTGGTCAGCGACTACGAGCCGGCCCGGTTCCGGCGCAACCTCGCCGCGGTCCTCGGCCGGCTCGCCGGCCCGGACACCGTGCTGTTCACCGCCACCTATCCCGACATCCCCGGGAACCTGGCCGTCCCGGCGTCCTTCCGGGCGCTGCTGCGCGACCGGTTCGCGCAGGCCAACGCCTACCTGCAGGAGGCCGCGGCCGCCACCGGCGCCGTGTGCCTGGACATCGCCGCGGCCACCGAGTGGCGCGGGCGGGCGCTGTGGGATCCGGACGGGCTGCACCCGAACCCGGCCGGGCACCGCCACTTCGCCGAGACCATGGCCGACCATCTCGGCCGCCACACCGGCATGGCGCCGGTCGGCCGCGAGCCGGCGGGTGTCGGAGCCGGTGCGGGCGGCGGGCTGCTGTCCTACTGATCCACCGACCTGCCCCACCAACGCCACCACCCCCTCGGGCCCACCCCGCGCACCCAGCTCAGCACAGCACGTCCAGCGAGCACAGCACGTCCAGCGAGCACAGCGCGTCCAGCGAGCACAGCGCGTCCAGCCAGCCCGGCCCGTGCGGCCGGTCCGGCTGGTCCGGCGCGCCCGAAACCAGCCGAACTTACGTTCCGAAAGGGTCATCGTGAGCGAGAGCGGACCGCCTCGGCGACTGGCCGACACTCCCATCGCCATAGTCGGAATGGCGGGCCTCTTCCCGCACGCCCACGACTTCCGGGAGTTCTGGCAGAACATCGTCGACGCCCGGGACTGCATCGAGGACATCCCGGCCAGTCGCTGGAACATCGACGACTACTACGACGCCGACCCGACCGTGCCGGACCGCACGTACTCCCGGCGCGGCGGGTTCGTGCCCGACGTCGCCTTCGACCCGCTGGAGTTCGGGCTGCCCCCGAACCAGCTCGAGGTCACCAGCACCCTGCAGACGCTGAGCCTCGTCGTCGCGCGCGACCTGCTGCGCGACGCCGGCGCCCGCTCGGCACACTCCGCTGACGGGGCGGACTGGTACGACGCCGACTCGACCGGCGTCGTGCTCGGTGTGACCGGGCCCGTCCCGCTGATGCACCCGCTCGCCGCCCGGCTGACGACGCCGGTGCTGCGCGAGGTCGTGCGGGCCTGTGGGCTGACCGAGGACGACGCGCAGGCCATCGCCACCCGCTACGCCGAGGCGTTCGCGCCCTGGGAGGAAAACTCCTTCCCCGGTCTGCTGGCGAACGTCACCGCCGGGCGGATCGCGAACCGGCTCGGCCTCGGCGGGATGAACTCCACCGTCGACGCCGCCTGCGCGGCCTCGCTCTCCGCGGTGCGGATGGCGATCGCCGAGCTGGTCGACGGCCGCGCCGACATGATGATCGCCGGTGGAGCCGACACCGAGAACTCGATCTTCGGGTACATGTGCTTCAGCAAGACCCAGGCGCTGTCGAAGTCCGACCGGATCCGCCCGTTCGACGAGGGCGCCGACGGCACGCTCATCGGCGAGGGCATCGGCATGCTCGCCCTGCGCCGCCTCGCCGACGCCGAACGCGACGGCAACCGGATCTACGCGGTCATCCGCGGCATCGGCTCGGCCAGCGACGGCCGCTCGAAGAGCATCTACGCGCCGCGGGCCGAGGGCCAGGAACGCGCACTGCGCCGCGCCTACGCCGACGCCGACTGCTCGCCCGCCTCGGTGGAGCTGTTCGAGGCGCACGCGACCGGCACCGCGGTCGGTGACCGCACCGAGCTGACCGCGCTGGACGCCATCCTGCGCGAGGCCGCCGGGGACGAGGCCCGCTTCGCCGCGATCGGCAGTGTCAAGTCGCAGATCGGGCACACCAAGGGCGCGGCCGGCACCGCCAGCCTGATGAAGCTGGCGCTCAGCCTCTACCAGAAGACGCTGCCGCCGACGATCAACGTCGAACGGCCCAGCGGCCCGCTCGCCGACGACAACACCCCGCTGTACGTCAACACCCACACCCGGCCGTGGGTCCGCGACCCGCGGCGCCCGGTGCGGCGCGCGGCGGCGTCCGCGATGGGCTTCGGCGGGACGAACTTCCATGTCGTGCTGGAGGAGCACCGGGCTGAGCGGCCCGCGACCGGCCTGCTGCACCGCACCGCCCGCGCCTGGCTGTGGCACGCGCCCGACCCGGCGGCGCTGCGCGCGGCCCTCGCCGCCGGCGAGCCGCCCGCCGACGGACTGATCTCCACCGACGGACTGATCCCCGCTGACCATGCCAGGGTCGGGTTCGTCACCCCGGCCGCCAACCCCGACGGCGGGGCCGCCGACGGCGCGGACCTGCGCCGCATCGCGCTCGAGCAGCTGGCCGCGACGCCCGATGCCGAGCAGTGGACGCACCCGGCCGGCGTGTACTACCGCCGCCGGGCGCTGCCCGACCCGCGGGTGGGCGCGCTGTTCGCCGGGCAGGGCAGCCAGTACCTGGAGATGGGCCTGGACGCCGCCCTCGGCGTCCCGACCGTCGCGCAGGCGCTCGACGACGCGAACGCCGTGTTCGCCGACGACGACGCGCGGCTGGCCGCCGTGATGTACCCGCCGCCCGTCCTGGACCCGCAGGTTCGCCAGGAGCAGGAGTCACGGCTGCGGGCCACCCGGTACGCGCAGCCGGCGATCGGCGCGCTGTCCGCCGGGCAGTTCCGCTACCTGCGGGAGCTCGGCCTGGACTGCGCCGGCTACCTCGGCCACAGCTTCGGCGAGCTGACCGCCCTGTGGGCGGCCGGCGCCCTCGACGACACCGAGTTCTTCCGGCTGGCCCGGGCCCGCGGCGCCGCGATGGCGCCCCCGGACCCGGCCACCGGCGGGAACGCCGGCGACGGGAACGCCGCCGGCGGCGACCCGGGCACGATGGCCGCCGTCCAGGCGAGCCGGGAACAGATCACCGAGATCCTCACCGACTTCCCCGACGTCGTCGTGTGCAACAACAACGCCCCCGACCAGGTGGTCGTCGGCGGGGGGACGCAGGCCGTGGAGGCGGTGGTCGAGGAGCTGGCCCGGCGTGGGATGACCGGTCGGCTGCTGCCCGTCTCGGCCGCGTTCCACACCCGCTACGTCGCCCACGCGGTCGAGCGGTTCGCCCAGGACCTGGCGCAGGCCCGCATCGGCGCCCCGGCCGCTCCGGTGTACGCGAACACGGCGGGCGCCGCCTACGGCCCCGACGCCGACGCGAACCGGGCCGTGCTCGCCGGCCAGCTGCTCGCCCCGGTCGACTTCGTCGCCGGGGTCACGGCGATGCGCGCCGCCGGGTGCAACATCTTCGTCGAGTTCGGCCCCAAGCAGGTGCTGGCCCAGCTCACCCGGCGCATCCTCGACGACGCGCCGGTCACGGTGGTCTCCACCGACGGCGGCCCGTTGCGTGACGGCGACGTCGTGCTCAAGCAGGCCGCGGTGCAGCTCGCCGTGCTGGGCCTGCCGCTGGCGGACATCAACCGCCACGACGCGACGGCCGGCGCCGAGGGCGACACCGAGCAGCCGCGGCGCGCGGCGATGACGGTCACACTCACCGGCGCCGAGTACGTGCCGCAGTCCCGCCGGGCCCTTTACCAGGCGGGTCTGACCGACGGCTTCCAGGTCTCCGCGGTCGCGGCGGCCATGAACGGCGGGCCGGCGGCCGTGGCCACGCCGCCCGCCGCCCCGGCCGAGCCGGTTCCGGCCCCGCAGCCCGCGCTCCCCGCGGCCGCGCCGGCGGCGGCCGAGCTGCCCGCGGTTCCCGCGGTGGCCGGGTCACCCGCGGCCGCCGGCCGGCCCGCAGGCTCCGCGCCGGTTCCGGCGGCCGCGGCGCTCGGCGCGGGTCCGGCCGGCGCCGGGGTCAGTGAGGCCGTCGCCCTGCACCTCGACCTGCACGGGCGCTACCTGGACGGCCAGCTCCGGGTCACCGAGGAGCTGGTGGGCCTGCTGCGCGACGGCGCCCAGAACGGTGACCAGGCCGGCTGGGTGCCCGCCGCGGTCGAGCAGGTCCGGGACCAAAGCCTCGCGGCGGGTCGGGCACACGTCCACGCCAACGAGGTCCTCGCCGCGCTGGCCGGCCTCGAACTCGCGGCAGGCGGGCATGCCCCGGCAGCGCCGGCAGCGGGTGCGCCCGCCCGGGTGGGGCTCGCCCCCCGTTCCACCAGCGCCGCCGGGCCGGCCGCCCTCGCACCGCCGCCCGCCGCGCCCACTGTGCCCGCCCCGGTGATCGCCGACGCGCCCGCGATGGTGCCCGTCGGAGCCGCCGACCTCGTCGCAGTGCCGGCGCAGCCGACGGGCAACGGCCACCACCCGCCCGTGCCCGGCGGCCACCCCGCCGGTTCACCCGCCACCGGTACTCCCGCCGCTGGGGCACCCGCGGCGGCCGGCAGTGGGCCCGACGCGGACTCGGTGCGCACCGCGCTGCTCGGCGTCGTCGCCGACCGCACCGGCTACCCCGCCGAAATGATCGACACCGGCATGGACCTCGAAGCCGACCTCGGCGTCGACTCCATCAAACGAGTCCAAATCCTCGGCGCCCTCCAGGAACACTTCCCCACCCTCCCCAGCGCCGGCCCCGAAACCCTCGCCGAAATGCGCACCCTCAACCACATCACCGACTACGTCCTCACCTCGCTCGCCGCCGGCGCACCCCCAGCCGCATCGACGCCACCAAACGGCACGCTCAACGGCAGCCCCGCCGCAGCCCCCGGGGTCGACCCGGACACCGTCCGCACCGCGCTGCTCGGCGTCGTCGCCGACCGCACCGGCTACCCCGCCGAAATGATCGACACCGGCATGGACCTCGAAGCCGACCTCGGCGTCGACTCCATCAAACGAGTCCAAATCCTCGGCGCCCTCCAGGAACACTTCCCCACCCTCCCCAGCGCCGGCCCCGAAACCCTCGCCGAAATGCGCACCCTCAACCACATCACCGACTACGTCCTCACCTCCCTGGGTCCGGTGAACCCGGCCCCGGACGGCGCCCCGAACGGCACCTCCCCAAAAGGAGATCAGCCGAAAGGAGGTGAGCCGACCGGAACGGCCGGCCTGAACGGTCACCACGCCGCCGGCCACGGCGATGACGCCGTACTGCCCCACCGGCCGGTCGAGCTGGTGCCGGCGGCGCCGGTCGACATCCTCGACGCCACCCCGTTCGGCGCCGACCCGGTCGCCGTGCTCATCGACGCGACCGGCCACGACGCGCCGGCGCCTGAGCTGACGGCACTCGCCGACGGGCTGACCGCCCGCGGGTTCGCCGTCCGCACCGTGCGGCTGCCCGGCCACGGCGGGACGGCCGGCGACGGCGCCGACCAGGCCGACCCGCTCGACGGGTGGGACGCGGCCGAGGTCGAGCAGGCCCTGGCCGGCGCGCTCGGTGGCGACGGTGCCGTCGACCTGTGCGCCCTGCTGATCGCCGCGAACGGCGGCGACGGCGCCTGGGCGGCGGGGATCCGGCGGCTCGCCGACACCGTCCTGGTCGCCAAGCACACCGCCGGGCCGCTGTCACGAGCCGCGGCGCGCGGCGGGCGGGCGGCGTTCTGCGCCGTCACCCGGCTGGACGGCGGCCTGGGACTGCGCGGCGACGCGCCGGCGGTGGAGCGCCTCGTCGGCGGTGCGGCAGGGGTGGTCAAGACGCTGCTGCGCGAGGAGCCGGCGCTGTTCTGCCGCGCGTTGGACCTCCACCCCGCCCACGCCCCGGCCGCGGTCGCGGAGCTGGTTCTCACCGAGCTGTGGGACGCGGCGACCGACCTGGCCGAGGTAGGCCTGGACGCGACGGGAGCGCGCTGGACCGTCCGGCCCGGGCCCTTCGGCGACCGGGCCGCACAGGACCACCGGGCCGCACAGGCCGAGGACCGGGAGGCCGGCACCGGCGCCGCCCTCCCGGTCCTCGGCCCCGACGACATCATCGTCGTGACCGGCGGGGCACGCGGGGTCACCGCGGACTGCGTGCGTGCCCTCGCGGCGCGGACCCGGGCCCGGTTCGTCCTGCTCGGCCGCACGGCGGCCGGCAGCGACCCCGAGTGGACGACCGGCGTCGCCGACGGCGGCCTGCTCGCCGCCGCCGCGGCGGCCCTGGCCGCGCAGGCCGGTCCTGGCGGGCCGCGCCCGACGCCCCGCCAGGCCGAGGCGGCCCGCCGCGACGTCCTGGCCCGCAGGGAGATCCGGGACACCCTGGCCGCGCTCACCGCGGCCGGCTCCGACGGCGAGTACCTGGCCGTGGACATCGCCGACCGGGACGCGGTGCGCGCCGCGCTGGAGCCCTACCGGGGCCGCGCCGCCGCCCTGGTGCACGGCGCGGGCGCGCTGGCCGACAGCGCGCTGACCGCCAAGACGCCCGACGCGGTCCGCCGCGTGCTCACGCCCAAGCTGACCGGGCTGCGCAACGTCCTCGACGCGCTCGGCGACGGGCCGGGCTCGCCCCTGCGCCACCTGGTGCTGTTCGCCTCGGTGGCCGGGCTGATGGGCAACCCCGGCCAGGCCGACTACGCCGCGGCGAACGAGGCGCTGGGCCGCCTCGCCGCGGGTTGGAAGCACGCCGACCGCGGCCGGCACGTCACCGCGATCGACTGGGGTGCCTGGGACGGCGGCATGGTCGACGCCGACCTGCGGGAGCTCTTCCGCTCCCGCGGCGTCGCCCTGATCGACCGGACGGCGGGCGCCGAGGCGTTCGCCGAGCAGTTCGAGCCGGCCCGGGTGGACGACGTGTGCGTCCTGGTCGGCTCCGCCGAGGCGCTGACCGGCGGGTCCGACGTCCGCCCCGCCCCGGCGCTGGTCGCCCGCCGCGAGCTGCGCGAGATCGCCGAGCACCCGGTCATCCGGGACCACCAGGTAGGCGGCTTCCCCGTCCTGCCCGCGACGTTCGGGCTCGGCTGGCTGGTCAACGTGGTCGAGCGGGCCCACCCGGGGCTGACGGTGGTCGAGGCCCGCGGGTTCGACGTCCACAAGGGCGTCGTGTTCGACGGGACGGGCGAGCTGGCGTTCCAGGCGCACACCGCGGCGGCCGAGCGCGAGGGCGCCGGCACGGGCGGACGGGTCGTCGTGAAGGCGAGCGTGCGCAGCCCCGGCGCGTTGCCGGCCGGGCTGTCGCGCTACGCCGCCACGCTGGTGCTCGCCGCCGCCCCGCCGGCTCCCGCCGAGGTCGAGGACTGGCCCCGGCTCGAAGCCGAGTGGACGGCGCCCGGCCCCGAGGACGGCCTGGAGATCTACACCGGCGCGACGCTGTTCCACGGCCCACTGCTGCAGGGCATCCGACGGATCGTGGCGCGCGGCGACGACCGGCTGGTCGTCGAATGCCGCCTGGACGGCGCGGAGGTGGGCCGGGGCGCGTTCGCCGGCGCCCTGCACGACCCGGTGCTGGCCGACCTGCTGCTGCACGGCCCGTCCGTGCTCGGCCGGTGGCTGACCGGCCAGGCGTGCCTGCCGCTGGCCGTCGGCCGGATCGACTACCGCGCGCCGCTGCCCGCCGGCGAGCCGTTCGCCGTGGTGATCGACGGCGCGGCGGTGCGTGACACCGGGGTCACCAGCCGGGTGACCGCGGTCGGGCGCGACGGGCGGATCCTCGTCCGCCTGCACGACGTGGCGATGGTCGGGACGCCCGACATGGCCGCGAAGTTCGCCGAGGGCACCGCGAGCTGGCACAAGAAGGAGGTGTCCGCATGACAGTCGAGATGACCGGACCGGCACTCGCGACACCGTTCGTCGCGGAGGACGACGAGCTGTCGTTCGACGGGGAGCCCTTCGACAGCCTGCGACTGACCGCCACGGGACCGACAGCCGCGGCGCCGCCCACGCCAGCGCCGCCCACGGCTCCGCAACCCGCCGCGGCGGCGGCCGGCCCCGCACCGCGGATCGCGGATGTCGTCCGCGAGGTGCGCGCGGTCGTGGTGGCCGCCCACGAGTCGGCGCTGAACGCGCAGCTCGCGCTCACCCGGCTCACTCTCGCGGGTCCCGGCCGGCCGTTGGCAGCCGGCTCGCAGGCGCTCGTCCTTCCGCCGGCCGCCGCGGCCGCGGGCGGACCCGCCCCGGCCGTGCTCACCGCCGGGGGACCCGCCACGCCGGCCGGGCTCACGGCACCGGCCGGTCCCGCTGTGGCGGCCGGGCCGGTTGCTCCGGACGTCGCGCCGACGGATCCGGTCGCGACGGAGGCGGCGTTCAAGCCGCTCGCCCGCTCCGGGCACCGGGAGCTCACCGACGCCGACCTGGCCGCGCTGAGCCGCGGCGAGGTGGCCGGCGTCTTCGGCCCGGCCTACGACCAGGAGGGCGTCAACCCGGACGTTCGGCTCACCGACCCCGGCGAGGCGGCCCTGCTCACCTGGGTGGCGGACCTGCGGCTGCGCGGCGGAAGCCGCACCGCGGGCTCGCTGCACGCCGGGCTGCGTGCGCTGCCCGGCACGGCCGCACCCGGCTCGTTCGCCGGAGCGGCCGGGTCCGGTTCGCTGGCCGACGCGCTCCAGGCGGCGGCCGCGCAGGCCGCCAAGGTGTTCGCCCTCTACGCCGGCCTGCACCTGTGCCTGGCGGACGCCCGGTTCGTCGCCGGCCCGCCGGCCGAGGACGCCGACGGCGGCCCGCGCACCGGCGCGCGGCCGCCCGCCCCGACGGTGGCCCTCACCGCCGACGGCGGGGGCTGGGACGGCACCGGCGGCGAGCTCGTCCTCGACGTCACCGCCATCGACCTGATCCCGCGGCCCTGGCTCGCCGTGCGCGCGCTGGTCCACGCGGGCGGCCGGCTGGTCGCCGAGGTCCGCGACGTCGCGGTCACCGTGCGGGAGCGGCCGGGCGCGCCGGTCGGCGCCGACCATGGCGGGGCCGTCACCGCGTTCCTGGGCCGGCGCACCGCGGCCGGCGAGCGGGCGCTGCTCAGCGAGTTCCACATGGCCCACTGCGCACGCGGCGACCAGGGCGTCGGCCTCGGGCCCGAGTTCGCCGCCTACCGGGGGCGGCGTGCGACCCGGCTGCCCGGCGGCGGCCTGCGCCTCGTCGACCGGGTGATGGCGATGGACTCGCGGCGCGGTGACCTGCGCGGCGGGGCGACGCACGTCACCGAGTACGACGCGGCGGCCGACTGCTGGTACTTCACCGAGACGGCGAACGCGTCCATGCCGAACTGCGTCTACATGGAGACCAGTCTGCAGGCCGCGCTGATGCTGGGCTACTACCTCGGCGCCACGCTGGCCGAGCCGGCGGAGGACTACAGCCTGCGCAACCTCGGCGGCAGCGCGACCGTGCTGCGGGAGGTCGACCTGCGCGACGCCACGATCCGCCAGCACTCGACGCTGCTGTCGACCAACCCGATGCCCGGCACGGCCCTGCAGGACTTCTCCTACTCCCTCGCCGTCGACGGCGAGCCGTTCTACACCGGCGAGTCGATGTTCGGCTACTTCAACGCCCCGGCGCTGGCCCGCCAGACCGGCCTGGACGGCGGCCGCCTCGAGCCGACCTGGCTGGACGCGCTCGACGAACGGGAGCGCCCGCCGATCCGGATGATCGACGTGGCCGCCCGCCGCGCCGACCCGGCCGCGCCGCTGTGCGCCCGCGGCCACCTGGCGCTGCTCGACGACGTCGAGGTGGTGGACGGCGGCGGCCGGTTCGGGCAGGGCTACCTGCGCGCCGTGCGGCCGATCGACCCGGCGGACTGGTTCTTCGCCCGGCACTTCTACCTCGACCCGGTCATCCCCGGCTCGCTCGGGGTGGAGGCGGTCATCCAGGCCATGCAGGAGTGGGTCATCGACGCCGGGCACCTCACCGGCCTCACCCGGCCCGGGTTCGTGCTGCCCGTGGGCGTGCCCCTGCAGTGGAAGTACCGCGGCCAGCTCCTGCCCACCGACGGGACGTTCACCCTGGAGGTGCACATCAAGGACGTCAGCCACCGGCCCGGACGGGTCCGCGTCACCGCCGACGCGAGTCTGTGGAAGCCGACGATGCGCATCTACGAGCTGATCGACGTGGCCGTGGAGCTGCGTGACGAGGGCGCGCCGTCATGGTGACCCCGGTCGCGCCCGCCCCCCGCCCCGCGGCGGCCCGGCCGGCCACGGCCCACCCCGGCGCGGCCGGGGCGCTCGCCCGGCGGCCGGCCGACATCCACCGGGTGCTCGCCGATCTGGAGCGGCCCTGCTACGTCGTGCAGGACGCGGCTGGGCTCGGCGTCACCGGCGACGAGCGGGTCGCCGCGGCGGCCGGGCGGGTCCTGGCCGCGGTCGGCCCGCTGCCGCCGGAGCGCCTCGGCGCCCCGGCGTTCCGCCGCGACCACCAGGTCGCCCAGGCGTACATGGCCGGGTCGATGGCTAACGGCATCGCCTCGGCCGACCTGGTCGTCGCGCTGGCCCGGGCGGGCTTCCTGGCCTCGTTCGGCGCGGCCGGCGTCGTCGCCGCCCGGGTCGACGACGCGCTGGCCGACATCCGCCGGCGGGCACCGGGCCTGGCGTTCGGCTGCAACCTGATCCACAGCCCGACCGAGGCGGCGATGGAGCGCGACGTCGTCGACGCCTGCCTGCGCCACCAGGTGCGCTGCGTCGAGGCGTCGGCGTTCCTGGACCTCACCCCGCAGGTGGTGCGCTACCGGGTCGCCGGGCTGCGCCGCGGCCCCGACGGCCGGGTCGTCGCCGACAACCGGGTCGTCGCCAAGGTGTCGCGCACCGAGGTCGCCGAGCTGTTCCTGCGGCCCGCGCCGGCCGCGCTGGTCCGTCCGCTGGTGGAGCAGGGGCTGGTCAGCGCCGAGCAGGCGGAGCTGGCGGCGACGGTGGCGATGGCCGACGACATCACCGGCGAGGCCGACTCCGGCGGGCACACCGACCGCCGGCCGCTGCCCGTCCTGCTGCCCGAGCTGCTCGCGCTGCGCGACAGCCTGCGCCGCGACTCCGGGGCGCGCACGGTGCGGATCGGGGCGGCCGGCGGGCTCGGCACCCCGCGCGCCGTCGCCGCCGCGTTCACGCTCGGCGCCGACTACGTGGTCACCGGCTCGGTGAACCAGGCCTCCGTCGAGGCGGCGCAGTCGCCGGCCACCAAGACGCTGCTGGCGCAGGCCGGGGTCACCGACTGCGTCCAGGCGCCGTCGGCGGACATGTTCGAGATCGGCGCGGACGTCCAGGTGCTCGGCCGGGGCACCATGTTCGCGTCGAAGGCCCGCCGGCTCTACGACCTGTACCGCCGTTTCGACGGGCTCGACGAGATCCCCGTCGACGAGCGCGCCGGCCTGGAACAGCGGATCTTCCGCCGGTCCCTCGACGAGGTCTGGGCGGACACCGTCACCTTCTTCAGCACCCGCGACCCCGAGCAGATCGAACGCGCCCGAGAGAGCCCGAAGCGGCGGATGGCGCTGGTCTTCCGCTGGTATCTCGGCCTGTCGTCGGGCTGGAGCATCACCGGCGTCCCGGACCGGGTCGCCGACTACCAGATCTGGTGCGGCCCGGCGATGGGCGCCTTCAACACCTGGGTGCGTGCCAGCGCGCTCGAGCCGCTGGCGAACCGGCACGCCGCCGTGATCGCCGCCGAGCTGATGCGCGGCGCCGCGTTCACCAGCCGGGCCGCCGCGCTGGCCCAGGCCGGCGTCCGGCTGCCGGCGCTCGCCACGACCTACGTGCCGCGGCCGCACCTGCCGCGACCAGATTCCGATCCGGGAGAGCAGGCACCATGACAGCATCGGCAACCCGGCAACGGCCCGAGGCGGATCTCGGGACGGCGGAATGGCTCGTCTGTGACGGCTGCCGCCGGATGATCTACGGCCGGCGGTTCGCCCGCGGCGGGCACGTCTGCCCCGAATGCGGCTGGCACGCCCGGCTGACCGCGACGCAGCGGATCGCGCTGCTGCTCGACGAGGACTCCGTCGAGGTGGTCGACACCCCGGTCACCGCGGCAGACCCGCTGCAGTTCGTCGACACCCGCCCGTACGCCGACCGGCTGCGCTCGGCGCGGGCGTCCACCGGGCTGCCCGAGGGGGTCGTGGTGGCCCGCGGACGGATCGAGGGTGCCCCGGTCGTCACCGCGGTGATGGACTTCCGCTTCCTCGGCGGCAGCCTCGGCGCCGCCGTCGGCGAGGCGATCACCGGCGCCTGTGAGATCGCGCTGCGCGAGCGCACCCCGCTGCTGCTGGTGACCGCCTCCGGCGGCGCGCGGATGCAGGAGGGCGCGCTGTCGCTGATGCAGATGGCGAAGACGGCCCAGGCGATCGGCCAACTCGACGAGGCCGGCATCCTCACCGTCTCCCTCATCACCGACCCGACGTTCGGCGGGGTCGCGGCCTCGTTCGCGACGCTGACCGACGTCATCGTCGCCGAGCCCGGGGCACGGCTCGGTTTCGCCGGGGCGCGGGTGATCGAGCAGACCATCCGGCAGACGCTGCCACCCGGCTTCCAGACCGCGGAGTTCCTGCTGGCGCACGGCGTCGTCGACCTGATCAGCCCGCGGGGGCAGCTGCGCCCGACGCTGGCCCGCCTGTTCGGCGTCGCCACCCGCCGCCCCGGCACCACCCCGGTCACGCCCGGCGACGGGCACAGCGCTGGCGACGGGCGCGGTGCCGGCGACAGCCGCGACGCAAGCCACGGCGGTGACGGTGTGGTGCGGGATCCGGCGCGGCTGGCGGACCGCCATCCCTGGGAGGCCGTGCGGCTCGCCCGCAGGCTGGGCCGGCCCAGCACGCTGGACTACATCGGCGCGCTGGTCGAGGACTGGACCGAGCTGCACGGCGACCGGGCCGCCACCGACTGCCCGGCGATGGTCGCCGGGCTCGGCCGCCTCGACGGGACGCCCGTCGTCGTCATCGGCACGCAGAAGGGCCACACCGCCACCGAGCTCGCCGCCCGCTCCTACGGCATGCCCTCGCCCGGCGGCTACCGCAAGGCCGCGCGGGTGATGCGGCTGGCCGCCAAGCTGGGCCTGCCGGTGATCACCCTCATCGACACCGCCGGCGCGCACCCCGGCATCGAGGCCGAGCAGAACGGGCAGGCCGTCGCCATCGCCGAGAACCTGCGGGTGATGGCCGGGCTGCCCGTGCCCGTCGTCGCCGTCGTGACCGGCGAGGGCGGCAGCGGCGGGGCGCTGGCCCTGGCCGTCGCCAACCGGGTGCTGATGTGCGCGAACGCGATCTACTCGGTGATCAGCCCCGAGGGCTGCGCCGCCATCCTGTGGAAGGACCCGGCGGCCGGGCCGGACGCGGCCGCGGCGCTGCGGGTCGACGCCCGCGCGCTGCTGGCCGCCGGGATCGTCGACGGTGTCGTCCCCGAGCCCGACGGCGGCGCGGACGTCGACCCGCTGGCCGCCGCCGACGCGCTGCGGGCCGCTCTCACCGGCGCGCTCGCCGAGCTGACGCCGCTGGACCCGCCGACGCTGGTGACGGCCCGACGGGCCCGGTTCCGCCGTTTCGGTACCCCGGCCCCGGCGGGCGGGGCCGCCCCGGCTCCCGTCGTCCCGGCGGCACGTCCACCACTCGGCGCGGGACGGACCCATGCCGATCTCGACGATGCGAGGCGCGCGTCATGACCACGTCCACGGCCAACGGCCGGTCCACGACGACGGCGAACGGGCACGGTGACATCGGCACGGTGCTGGCGGTGCTGCGCCAGGAGGCGCTGGAGGTCGGCGCGCGCGGCGCGCGGCCGGTCAGCCGGGTGCGGGTGACCGTCGGCGACGTCTCCCTGGAGGTCGACTGGGCCGGGCCGGGCGGGGCCACCGGCTCCGACGGTCCCGGTCAACACAGCACGCCCCCGCAGGCCAACGGCTCCGGCGGTCTCGGCTCAGTCAGCGCCGCGCCCAGCGACACCAACGGTTCCGCCGCGTCGGGCGCTGACGCCGGTGTTGGTGCCGCGGCACCGGCCGGTCCGGCGGACGACGACGCACTCGCGTTCGTCATCCCGGCACACACCGTCGGCGTCTTCTACCACGCGCCCGAGCCGGGCGCGGACCCGTTCGTCCGCCCCGGGGACACCGTCGTCGCCGGCCAGCAGGTCGGGATCATCGAGGCGATGAAGCTGATGATCCCGGTCGAGGCGGAGCGCGGTGGGCGGGTCCGGGAGATCCTGGTCGCCGACACCACCCCGGTGGAGTACGGCGAACCGCTGCTCACCCTCGACGTCGCCACGTCCACCGGCGGGACCTCGTGATCAAGAAGGTCCTGATCGCGAACCGCGGGGAGATCGCGCTGCGGGTCGCGCGCACCTGCCGCGAGCTGGGCATCGCCACCGTGGCCGCCCACTCGTCGGCGGACCGGGACTCCGCCGTCGTCTCCTTCGCCGACGAGTCCGTCCAGATCGGCCCGGGGCCGTCCCGGGACAGCTACCTCAACATCCCGGCGGTCGTCGAGGCCGCCCGTATCCGCGGCGCCGACGCCGTCCACCCCGGGTACGGGTTCCTCTCCGAGAATCCCGACTTCGCCGAGATCTGCGCGGCCGAGGGCCTGACGTTCATCGGCCCGCCGGCCGAGGTGATGGCCCGCCTCGGTGACAAGGCCGTCGCCCGTCGGATCATGTCCGAGGCCGGGCTGCCCCTGCTGCCCGGCAGCCGGGACACCCCCGACCACCCCGAACAGGCCGCGCAGGTGGCGGCCGAGATCGGCTACCCGGTCATCATCAAGGCGGCGGCCGGCGGCGGCGGGCGCGGGATGAGCGTCGTGCACGATCCGGACGGCTTCGAGCGCGCCTACCGGCACACCCGCTCCACCGCCCAGGCGGTGTTCGGGGACGGCCGCCTGTACGTCGAGCGTTACCTGGCCTCGGCGCGGCACGTCGAGGTCCAGGTGCTCGCCGATGCGCACGGCGCGGCCGTCCACCTGGGCGCCCGGGACTGCTCGCTGCAGCGCCGGCACCAGAAGCTGGTCGAGGAGACTCCGGCGCCGGCCCTGCCGGCCGAGATCGTCGAGCCGCTGTGTGCGGCCGCCGTCCGCGGCACCCTGGCCAGCGGGTATGTCGGCGCGGGCACCTTCGAGTTCCTCGTGGACGGCGAGGGCCGGTTCTACTTCATGGAGGTCAACTGCCGGCTGCAGGTGGAGCACCCGGTCACCGAGATGGTCACCGGGCTCGACCTGGTCGCCGAGCAGATCCGGATCGCCGCGGGCGAGCCGCTGGGCTACGGCCAGGACGACGTCGACCCGCGCGGGGTGTCGATCGAGTGCCGGATCAACGCCGAGGACCCGCGTCGCGACTTCGCCCCCGCGCCGGGTTCGCTCACCGAGTTCACCGTCCCGGCCGGCCCGTTCGTCCGCGTCGACACGCACGCCGCCCCCGGGTACCGCATCCCGGCCTACTACGACTCGTTGGTGGCGAAGGTGGTCGTCTGGGCCCCTGACCGCCCGCGGGCCCTGGCCCGGATGCGCCGTGCGCTCGACGAGCTGCACGCTGACGGTCCCGGTGTCGTCACCACCACGGGCTTCCTGCGCGAGCTGCTCGACCACCCCCGCTTCGTCGCCGCCGAACACGACACCGTCCTGATCGAGTCCCTGACCCGCTGACCAGAGAACCAACACCGGCGCAGGGGCCCTCACCCTTCTCGCCGTTTGATGTCGCGCTCGCTGTTTCGGGAGTTGCGACCCGGTGCTTCGCCCCTGAAACGGCGAGCACGACGCAAAAATGCGAGGAGGCACGGCCACAGACAACGGTCCGTCGGCCCGGTGTGGTGCGGGAGCCGCGAGCGGGAGGTCGGACAGGGTTCCCCCCGTCGCCGTCCAGCCGGTCGCGCACCCGTGATCCCGAACGCGAGGCCGGACCGGGGCTCTGGAGCTGGGTTCAGAGCTCCGGGGTGAGGGTGGCCAGGAACTCCGTCGTCCGGCGCCGGGAGGCAGCGCGGGCGGCGGGGTCGGTGCCGAGCGGGATGGGCCGGGCCACGAAGTCGGTGACGCCCGCGTCCCGGTAGGCGCGCAGCCGGTCGAGGATGGCGGCCTCGTCCCCGGCGGCCATCACGTCGCCCACGCCGCGGGCGTCGCCGCGCTCGAGCAGCCGCAGGTAGTTCGGTGAGGTCTCGGCGTGACCGAGGGTCTGCTCGGCCAGCTCGCGCGCGGTGTCGACCTCGCTGTTCGGGCACAGTGCCACGGGAACACCGGCGACGACCCGGGGAGCCGGGCGGCCGGCGTCGACCGCGGCCTTCGTGATCCGCGGGACCACGTGGTCACCGACCGCGCGCTCGTCCGCCATCCACAGGACCGTTCCGGTGGCGTTCGCGCCGGCGATGCCCAGCATCACCGGCCCGAGCGCGGCCAGCAGGATCGCGGGCGGGGCGCCGTCGGTGACGTCGAGCGGGCTGTGGACCCGGTAGGTGTCGTTCTCGACGTCGATCCGATTCTGGCCGGCGAACGCCGCGTTCAGCACCTCGAGGTAGTCCCGCGTGAGGTGCGCCGGGCGCTCGTAGCGCAGGCCGAACTGCTCCTCGACGATCCAGTGGTGCGACGGCCCGACCCCCAGCGCGAGGCGCCCGCCGCAGATCGCCTGCGTGGACAGCGCCTGCTGCGCCGTCGCCACCGGGTGCCGTGTCTGGAGCGGGACGACCGCCGTGCCCAGCTCGATCCGCTCGGTCGCCTGCCCCATCAGAGCGACGACGGTGAGCGCGTCGAAGGCGCCGGGCACCTGCGGAATCCACATTGAGGTGAAGCCCAGGCTCTCGGCCGCCCTCGCGTCCGCGACGAAGCCAGCCACCCGCTCCCGGGCCGCCCGGTCCCTGTCCGAGCCGATCATCAGACCGATGCGCATGCGTGAGATCCCCTGTGCCGTCGTACCTGCGGTGAGCGGGTTCCGTGCCGGACCTCACCCGCGGAACAGCATCGAACGATACCCAGCCGGATCGGTGTCAGCGGGCCTTACTTGAGGCCGGAACGGACGAAGGCGCCGACGACGTGCCGCTGCAGGAGCAGGTAGATCCCGAAGATGGGCAGGCAGGCGAGGCCGGAGCCCGCCATCAATCCACCCCAGTCGGGGCCTTCCACGCCGACGAACAGGCCGCGCAGGCCGAGCTGGACGACCGAGTCGGCGCGCTGGAGCACCAGCGCCGGCCAGAAGTAGTCGTTCCAGGCGTTGATGAACAGCACGATGCTGAGCGCGGCCAGCGGGGCGCGCAGGTTGGGCACGACGACCGTCCACAGGATCGACCAGGACGACCGTCCGTCCATGCGGGCGGCGTCGAGCAGGTCGCGGGGGAAGCTGGCCATGTGCTGGCGCAGCAGGAGCACGCCGAGCGCGGAGGCGAGGTTCGGGACGATCACGCCGGCGAGCGTGTTCAGCAGGCCCAGACGGTACAGCAGGGTGTAGTTCGGCAGCATCGTCACCTGGAACGGCACCAGCCACGTCCCGACGAACGCCAGGTAGAGCACGGTCTGGCCGCGGAAGCGCCAGGCGGTGAACGCGTAGGCCGCCAGCAGGCCGACGAGGAGCTGGCCGACGGAGATCAGCGCGGCCACGGCGAACGTGTTGAGGATCAGCCGGCCGATCGGGATGACGTCCCAGACGTGTGTGTAGTTGCCGACGGAGAGCGGCCACGGGAACAGGGAGACGTTGTAGACCTCCTCCGGCCGGCGCAGCGAGGTGGCGTACATCCAGTAGATCGGGAAGATACAGGCGAGGCTCAGCGCGGCGAGGACACCGTGGCCGACGGCGGTGCGCAGCCACACCCGCGCGCCGGTCTCGCCGGCGAGGTCCGCGACGGCGGACGGTTCCCCGCGCGCCGGTGCCGGCGCGGTCGTTTCGGCCACCGCCATGGCGAGCCCCCTTCAGTGATCGTGCCGGCCGTCAGCCGCCTGTCGCGCCTCGCCGACGGCCGGCGGGCGTCAGTTGTCGTGGAAGGTCAGTCGGTCGGAGAGGCGGACGAGCCCGATGGCGACCACCCCGAACGCGACGAAGAACAGAAGTCCGGCGCTGGCCGCGAAGCCGGCGTCGAAGTTCTGGAAGCCCCACTCCCAGAGCAGGTAGTAGACGTTCGTCGTGGCGGAGTCCGGGCCGCCCTGGGTGAGGGTGTCGATCAGCGGGAACGTGAGCTGGCCGGACATCAGCACGGTCATCAGCGCAAGGAACACCAGCGTCGGGGAGAGCAGCGGCAGGGTGATCCACCGGGTGGTCTGCCAGCGCGAGGCCCGGTCGAGCATCGCCGCCGCCGTGTACTCGTCGTCGATGCCCGCCAGGCCGGCGCTGACGACGAGGACGGCGAAGCCGAGCAGGTGCCACCCGGTGATCACGACGATGGCGATCTGCGCCGGCCGCGGCTCGTGGATCCAGTTGATCGGATGTCCGATCAGCCGGTCCACCGCGCCGCTGGTCGGGTCGAGCATCCACTGCCACACCGCGGCGCCCGCCACCGGCGGGACCAGGACCGGCGCGAAGATCATGGCCCGGTAGACGGCGCGGCCGCGGCCACGGATGGCGGACGTCCACAGGGCGACGACGGTCGGCAGCGCGACGGTGAACAGCAGCAGCGCCAGCGTCATCGCCGCGGTGAGCCACAGGGCGTGCCACAGGTCGGGCAGCTCGAGCAGCCGGCGGTAGTTGTCCAGCCCGACGGGTTCCTTCGGCGTGGTCGGCAGGAGGTTCCAGGAGAAGAACGACAGGTTGACCGCGGCGGCGAGCGGCCGGTACGTCCACACCGCCAGGCAGCCGATCGCGGGCAGCAGGAACAGGTACGGCGGCAGCGCCCGCAGCAGCCGCCGGGCCGGCGACGGCCGCGCCGCCGCGACCGGTACGACCGTCGCCGACGGCCGGGGCAGCGCGTCGATCTCGACGAAGGCTCCGGTCATCACCCTTCCTCCAGCTCGCTACGGCAGTTCAGTTCGATACGGCAGGTCGGTGCGGACGGCGTCCCGCCCGCCGCGCGGGACCGGCACGGCGGGCGGGACGGGCACACAGGTGGAACAGGTGGACGGTCAGGACCGGGGCAGCAGCTTCGCGGCCTGGTTCTGGGCGTCGGTGAGCGTCTTCTGCGGGTCGGCGCCGCTGTAGACGACGCTCTCGACCGCCTCGAGCATCCCGGTGCGGATCTGGACGTAGTTGTTGCCCGGGAAGGACACCCACGGCTTCAGCTTCGCGAGCTGGTCGACGTTCGGCTGGACCAGCGGGTTCTCCGCGGCCCAGGTCTTCAGCCCGTTCGGGTCGTCGAGCAGCCCGGTGCGCAGCGGCAGGTAGCCGATCTTGCTGGTGATCTGCGTGTAGGCCGCGTCGCTGGTCAGGTAGGTGATCAGCTCCCAGGCGGCCCGCTGCTTCGCGGCGTCCTTGGCGAACATGAACAGCGCCGCCCCGGAGTTCGTCGGCACGACCGGCTTGCCGGTGAAGCTCGGCATGACGGTGGCGCGCAGCGTCCACGGCGGCTTGGCGCCGCCGGCGCCCTTGATGAAGGTGCCCTGCGCCGCGCTGGTCTCGACGATCATGCCGATCTCACCACGGGCGAACGCCGGGTAGGCCTGGTCCTGCGACAGCTTCGGGCTGGCGCCGGAGTTGACCAGGTCCTGCGCCATCTCGACCGCCTGCACCGCGGGCGCCTCGGCGAAGGTGAGCTTGGTGCGGTCCTCGGAGATCACCGAGCCGCCGTTGGAGGCCACCACCGCCTGGTAGCACCAGTCACCGGAGACCTTGGTGAAGCAGTCGATGTAACCGCCGTTCTTGCCGGTCTTCGCCTTGATGGCCAGCGCGGCGGTCTTGAACTCGTCCCAGGTCGTGGGCGGCTTCTCCGGGTCGAGGCCGGCCTGGGTGAACAGGTCGGCGTTGTAGTAGAGCACCGGGGTGGAGAAGACGAACGGCACACCATAGGTCTTGCCGTCGACGTCGCCGAGGGTGCGCGCCGTCGGCGCGAACGGGTGGGTGCCGGCGAAGTTCTCCTGGACGGCGTCGCGCCCGACGATGTCGTCGAGCGGCTTCGCGCCGAGCGCGGTCGCGGTGTAGCCGAGGTCGCCGAAGGTGAGCTGGGCGACGTCGGGGGCGTTGCCGGTGGCGATCTGGGCCTGGATGCTGGCGGTCGACGCCGAGCCGTAGCCCTTCAGGGTGGAGGTCTGCGGCTTCTGCGCGGTGACCGAGATGTTCGGGTGGGCCTTCTCGAAGTCGGCGATCAGGCCGTTGAAGGTGTCCGTCCACGGGCCGGGCTGGGCGAGGTTGTAGCTCTCGAAGACGATCGAGACCTTCTGATCCGGCCCGAGCTCGGGCACGACCCCGGCGGTGGACGTTCCGCCCGCGTCGGCGCCGTCGTCGGATCCGCAGGCGGCGAGGGTGAGGGCGAGCGCGGCAGCGCAGGCGGCCGCCACGCCCCGGGCAAAGCGCCGTCGTTTCACGTCGAGCTCCTTTGATGAGTGGTCACGCCGTCGTGGAGTGCCGCGGCCGGCTCGTGGTCGGCCGACGGGCGGTCGGCCAGCGGGCGGTCGGCCAGCGGGCGCCAGGCGAGCCGCCGGCCACTGTGCCGGTCGAACAGGTGGATGTGGTCGCGCGCCGTGGTGAGCGCGACGGGCTGGCCGGCGGCCAGCCCGAGGGGGCGGGCGCCCCGGAAGTGCACGAGGGCGCCGCCGACCGCGCACTGCGCGGACTCCTCGGCGCCGAGGTTCTCCACCGCCCGCACGACACCGCGCAGCCGCGGCATCCCGCCCGGGCCCGCCGGGCCCTCGGCGGCCATCAGGTGGAGGTGTTCGGGCCGGATCCCGAGGATCACGTCGCGGGCCTCGACGTCCTCGCCGGGCCACAGGTCGACCTCGACGTCGTCGGCGAGCACCCGCACCCGGCCGTCGTGGCACTCCACCCGGGCGGGCAGCAGATTCATCGGCGGGGAGCCGAGGAAGCCGGCGACGAACACCGAGGCCGGGGTGTCGTAGACCTCGGTCGGCGTGCCGAGCTGCTCGAGGCGCCCGTCGTCGAGCATCGCGATCCGGGTCGCGAGGCTGAGCGCCTCGACCTGGTCGTGGGTGACGTAGAGGACGGTGCTGCCGAGGGTCTCGTGCAGCATCCGGAACTGGGCCCGGGTCGCCTGGCGCAGCTTGGCGTCCAGGTTCGACAGCGGCTCGTCCATCAGGAACGCCCGCGGGTCGCGGATGATCGCCCGGCCGACGGCGACCCGCTGGCGCTGGCCGCCGGAGAGCTCCCGCGGCCGGCGGTCGAGCAGCGGGCCGAGCTCGAGCAGCGCGGCGACCTCCTCGACCCGGCGGCGGACCTCGGCGCGGGGCGTGCGGGCCGCGCGCAGCGGGAAGCCGATGTTGCGGGCCACGGTCAGGTGCGGGTACAGGGCGTAGCTCTGGAAGACCATCGCCAGGTCGCGCCGGGCGGGCGGGGCGTGGGTGATGTCCCGGCCGTCGAGCAGCACCCGGCCGCCGGACGGCGTGATCAGGCCGGCGACGAGCCGCAGCAGGGTGGACTTCCCGCAGCCGCTCGGGCCGAGCAGCACCAGGAACTCGCCGTCGGCGATGTCGAGGCTGACGCCGTCCACGGCGACGACGTCGCCGTATCTCTTCGTCAGCCCGTCGAGCTCGATCCTGCCCACGGTGGTGGCTCCTCCCCGACACAGCACTGACGTTCCGCCGTCCACACGCCTGGGACGGGCCGTCCCGGCAGCGTTTGTGCCGGCCGTCCTCCCTGGTCAGACCCCTTGTCCGGCGGCTGAAGAATATGAGCGGAACGAGTTTTCAGGGAAGGCCCATTGCACATTCGGATGAACCGATTGGCGACATGGATTACCAGCCACACAAAACGACCGCCGGAATAGCGGTGGAAATCCTCGGGGTGTATTTCAGATGTCCAGGACGAGACGTCCGCCCAGGCCGCGCGAGACGCAGACCATCATCGTCCGGCCGCCGTCGCGCTCGGCCGGGGTCAGGACGGTGTCACGGTGGTCGACACCGCCCTCGACCACCGGCGTCTCGCAGGTGCCGCATGTACCGTCCCGGCAGGAGGAGGTGACGGCGGCCCCGGCCGCCTCCAGCACATCCAGGACCGACTGCCCGGGCCCGACCCGCAGCACCCGCCCGCTACGGGCCAGGCGCAGCTCGAAGGCGCCGTCGGTGTCGCGGTGGGCGGGCTCGGCGGGGTGGAACCGCTCGACGTGCAGGGCGCTGGCGGGCCACTGCGCGCAGTGCCCCTCGATGGCCCCGAGCAGACCCTCGGGCCCGCAGCAGTAGACCGCCGTCTCCTCGTGCTCGCCGGAGGCACGCAGGCCATCCAGGACGGGGCCGAGGGGAAGCAGCCCGTGGGTGTCCTGCGGGTGCAGGACGACCCGGTCGCCGTGGCGGGCGAGGTCGTCGGCGAAGGCCATCGCCGCGCGGTGGCGCCCGCCGTAGAGCAGCCGCCACTCGGCGCCGCGCGCGGCGAGCTCGTCGATCATCGGCAGCAGCGGGGTGACGCCGATCCCGCCGGCGACCAGCAGGTAGCGCGGCGCGGCGACCAGGGGGAACGCGTTGCGCGGCTGCCCGACCGGCAGCAGCGCGCCGACACCGACCCGGTCGTGCAGGTGCACCGAACCGCCGCGGCCGGCGGCCTCCCGCAGCACCGCGATCCGCCAGTGGTGGCGATCCGCTGGATCACCGCACAGCGAGTACTGCCGCACCGTCCCCGGCCGCACCGTGACGTCGACATGCGCGCCGGGTGTCCAGGGCGGCAATGCTGCGCCGGTCGGATCGGCCAGATCGAAACAGACGACATCCTCGGCGACGTGGCGGCGGGCGCGGACCGTCAGCGTCAGCGTCTGCCGCTGTTCGGCTCGATCCACGGTGGACGGGGGCGAGGACACAGGCGACCTCCGACGGAAATCCCACTTCGGACCGGGGCCTAGTTCAGGCGATTTCCTGCGACGGTAACGGCGTTTACTGCCGGGCGGACCGGCGCGGGCGCGACCATCGGGATATTCGATCGCCCCCGCTCCCGCACCCAATCGACCTTCTCCTCAGGCGTCTCGGCGGATTCCCAGTCGCCGGCCGCGCTTTCCAGGCTCTCGAGCAGCGTTTCGACCAGCCGGGTGCGCGGCGGACGCCACACGACATGGACGGGCAGGGTCGGAACGGGGTCGACCAGTGGAACCGCCCGCGATCCGGCGATTCCCAGCGCGCGTTCCCGGGACGCGAAGCCGACCACCGGGCGGGTGGTCACCAGCAGCGCGCTCGCCCCCGGGTCGTCGACCTCGGCGACGACCCGCAGCTTGATCCGGGCCCGGTCGGCCGACCGGGAGATCGTGTCGTACAGCGCGGGGCACTGCGCCCGGTGGAACAGCAGGCAGCCCTGCCGTTCCAGCTCGCAGAACGGCACCTGGTCGCGCTCGGCCCACTCGTGGTGCTCGCCGACGACGGCCAGGATGCGGACCCGCAGCACCTCCATCGAGTGCAGGCTCGAGGTCGGCGGCAGGCCGAAGATGAAGCCGACGTCGAGCTCCCCGCTGAGCAGGCTCTTGATCTGCGGCCCGGTCCGCCGCTCCCACAGCCGGGGCTGCAGGCCCGGGTGGGAGTTGTGCAGGCGGGCCAGCGTGGGCGGGAGAATCCGGTGCCCGGCCGGCAGGTTGAACCCGATGTTGATTTTCCCGGCGCGGCCGGCGGCGGTGTCGCGGGTGATTTCGAGGGTGCGGCGCTTCAGCTCGAGGATTCTCTTGGCCTCACCCCGGAAGGCCTGGCCCGCGGGGGTGAGACGGACCTCACGCGAGGTGCGGGCGACCAGTTGCACGCCGACCTCGCGCTCGAGACGGGCGAGATGCTGGCTCAGTGAGGGCTGCGTCAGGTTCAGTCGCCGGGCGGCCCGGCCAAAATGGACTTCTTCGGCGATGGCAAGGAAAGAAACCAGATGTCGAAACTCCACGAACTTCCTCCCTAATCCCCCAATCGGCAAGTATAGCCAGCAGGGGTAACAGGCGATGAAGTCGGAGTAAGGCGCGAGTAATTGTTCGGAATACATGACGCTGCGGGCGGCCACCACCGAGACGGCACAGAACCTTTCACATTGTAACAATCCGGACCTGAAATGTGTTCTGCACCTCAATTCATGGAATTGCCGTATCGCCGGGACCGAAGTGCGGATCAGTCAGATCAGCCGGGTCGGCCGGTGACCCGCACAGGCAGCGACGACATCCCACGGACGACGATGTTCGGCCGGTACGGCGGCGGATCGGCCAGCAGAGTCATCCCGGTCAGGCGGGTGGCGATGCCCCGCAGCGCCTCACCGACCTCGAGCCGGACCAACGGGGCGCCCAGGCAGTAGTGCAGGCCCATCCCGAGGGCGAGATGGCGGCTCACCCGCGCGCCGACCGCGTAGCGGTCGACGAGGAACTCGTCAGGCCGGTCGAAGGCGCGGGGGTCACGGTTGGCCGAGCCGAGCATGCAGATGACGGCCTCGCCGGGGGTGAACGTCCGGCCCGCCACGGTCACCTCCGCCCGGGCGGTGCGCGTGGTCACCTGCGCCGGCGCGTCGAACCGCAGGATCTCCTCCACCGCGGGCAGCGCGAGCCCGGGATCGCGCCGCAGCGCGTCGAGCTGCGCGGGGTCGCGCAGCAGCGCGAGCACCCCGTTGCCGATCAGGTTGACGGTGGTCTCGTGCCCGGCGACCACGAGGATCAGCAGGGTGCCGAGCAGCTCGGTCGTGGTGAGCCGGTCACCCTCGGCGTGCACCTGGGCGAGCGCGCTGATCAGGTCGTCGTGGGGGTCGGCCCGGCGGGCGGTGACGAGCGCGCCGAAGAACTCGCGGAACTCCTCCACGGCGGCGGTCCGCGCGGCGAGCTCGGCCGGTGAGAGCAGGACGTCGGGGTCGAGCCCGCGCGCGATCCCGGCCGACATCCGGCGCACCGCGGGGTGCTCGGAGACGGGCACCCCGAGCAGCTCGCAGATCATGGTCAGCGGCAGCGGGTAGGCGAGCCCCTCGATCAGGTCCAGCTCCCCCGCCGCCAGGGCGTCGTCGATCAGCCCGTCCACGACCTGGCGGGCCAGCGGGCGGGTCGCCTCGATGGTCCGCGGGGTGAACGCCCGGCTCACCAGGCCGCGCAGCCGGGTGTGGTCCGGCGGCTCCATCCACAGGAACGAGCCGGGCAGCTCGACGTCACTGTCCGGGTGGAGCAGCTCCGACTCCTCGGCGTGGCTCCACACCGGGTCGGCGAGGATGGCGGCGCACTCGGCATGGCCGGGGACGAGCATGGTGCCGGCCAGCGGGCCCGGTAGGAAGGTGCCGGCCCGGCGCAGCGTGCCGTACGCGGGATAGGGGTCATGCCGCCACGCCGGATCGAAGGACTCGATCACGGCCTGCGCGAGCGCAGCCTCCGCGTCGGGCGCGCCGCACGCTGCCGCGGGCGCGCCCGCGGCAGCGTGCGGTGTGCTCGTGGCGGGGCCCGTCACGCCGGCCCCGCGGCCGGCTCCGTGCTCGGCCCCGCGGCGGGGCCGGCGACCTCGAACAGCAGGCAGGTGGACGAGCCGTGCGCGACCAGGGCACCGGCCGGGTTGGTGACGCGGGCCTCGACCGTCGCCGTGCGGCGCCCGACGTGGACGGCCGTCGCGACGCAGGTGAGCATGCCGCCGTCCAGCGCGACCGGCCGGATGAAGTTCACCTTCAGCTCCAGCGTCGTGTAAAGCACTCCGGCGGGCAGGCGAGTGTAGACCGCGCTGCCCATCGCGGTGTCCATCAGGGTGCTGATAACCCCGCCGTGCACGGTCATCATCGCGTTCGCCGCGGCCGGCGACGGGGTGAGCGTCCAGGTGGACGAGCCGTCGCCCAGCTCGGCGAGCGTGACGCCGAGGGAGTGGCCGACGCCGATGCCGGCCCGCAGCCCGTGCTCGACGAGATCGGCGAGATCACGCAGGCGCCGGGCCTGATCAGGCGGGTCGGCCGCGACGACGGTGTCGGTGGTGCGGTCCCGGTCCAAGGTTCGGTCCATGGTCGGCGGTCTCCCGGTGCGTCGGTGTCGACCAACGAGTCGTCGCGCTGCATCGTGACCCCGGCCGAGCACGGATGGCGAGCCCCATTGGCATCTCGTATCGATCCATCAGCGACGCCCGGCAGCCGGCGACCGACGGTCCGCGGCCGGCGGTGGACGGTCAGCTGTCGACGGGGCGCAATCGTCCGATTGGACTCGGCACTGGGCGCTGTCTCCCGGCGCCGCCGTCCTGCATCGTGCGTGCCGCGGAGTGAGTGCACCCGTGCGCGCGGGCGCGGCCGCACGCACCGCGCCGACGTAGGAGTGGAGAGCCATGGTCGCCGCCGAGGTCACCGCAGGGGTCGCCGCCGAGTCCGCCCCGGTGGAGTTCACCGCGTTCCATCCGACCCACAAGGCCGATCCGTACGCCGTCTACCAGCGGGTGCGGGAGGCCCGGCCGCTGTGCCCGTTCATGCTCGGCGACATCCCGGTGACGGTGCTCACCCGGTACGCCGACTGCGAGGCGGTGCTGCAGAGCGACGACTGGGTGCACGGCTACGACGCCGGCATCAGCCCGTTCCGGGACGGCGCGGCGAGCGCCCCGCGGTCGTTCCTGCGGATGGACCCGCCGGACCACACCCGGCTGCGCGGGCTGGTCAACAAGGCGTTCACGCCGCGGATCGTCAACCAGATGGCACCGGGCATCCAGGCCCTCGCCGACCGGCTGGTGGACGGCGCGCTGGCCACCGGGAGCCTCGACGTCATCAGCGGGTACGCGGCCCTGATCGCGAGCGCGACCCTCGGTCACCTGCTGGGCGTCCCGGACGACGTCGGCGCGTCGCTGCGCGGCTGGGCGCTGGCCATCGCCCGCGGCACCGACCCCGACAACCTGCTCACCGAGGCCGAGCTCGTCGCACGCCGGCAGGCCACCCAGGATTTCCAGGCCTACTTCGAGGAGCTGATCGCGCAGCGCCGGGCGAACCCCACCGACGACCTGATCAGCCGGATGGCCGCGGCCCGCGACCGCGACGACGCGCTCAGCGAGCTCGAGCTGCTCGGCGTCTCGTCGCTGCTCGTCGTGGCAGGGATGGAGACGTCCATCAACTACGTCGGGTCGGCGGTGCTCTCGCTGCTGCGCCACCCCGACCAGCTGGCGCTCCTGCGCGCGCGGCCGGAGCTGCTCCCCTCCGCCGTCGAGGAGGTGCTGCGCTACGACCCGCCGACGCAGTTCACCATGCGCACCGCGTGCCGGGAGACCGAGCTCGCCGGGCACACGTTCGACCGCGGCGACGGCGTCCTGCTGGTCAGCGCCGCCGCCGGCCGCGACCCGGCGGCGTTCACCGACCCCGACCGGTTCGACATCACCCGCTACCACGGGCCGCGCCCGGCCCGCCGGCACCTGGGCTTCAGCGTCGGCATCCACTTCTGCCTGGGCGCCCCGCTCGCCCGGATCGAGGCGGCGGCGGCCATCGGGGCGCTCGTCCACCGGACGACCGCGCTGGAGCTGGCCGTCGACGAGTCGGAGCTGGTCTACCTGCCCAGCCTCATCCACCGCGCGCTGGCCACACTCCCGGTGCGGGTGCGCTGAGGCGACGGGCGTCCGCCGCACCGTCCCGTCGGGCCTACTACGATCCGTGGCATACCCACCCCAATGGGCCCACCCCAATGGCCGGTACCTAGCCGGACGGGTCGTTTGTCTTGCCCTCACGCCGGTGTAAGACTGGCGCGGAGGACGTCGAAGGGAGCGGCACAGACCGTGAGTGACCTCGAGGCCAAGGACTTCTTCCGTGACGACGAGCTCGTCGCGGATCCGTACCCGTACCTCGACGCGCTGCGGGGCAAGTGCCCCGTGCAGCGAGAGAATCATCACGGTGTGGTGATGGTGACAGGGTACGAGGAAGCGGTGGAGGTTTTCCACGATTCCGCGACTTTCTCCTCGTGCGTCTCGGTGACGGGGCCGTTCCCCGGCTTCCCCGTCCCGCTCGAGGGTGACGACGTCACCGAGCTGATCGAGCGGCACCGCGGTGAGCTGCCGATGAGCGACCAGCTCCCCACGCTCGACCCGCCGACCCACACCGCCCACCGCGCGCTGCTGATGCGGCTGATCACCCCGAAGCGCCTCAAGGAGAACGAGGCGCACATGTGGCGGCTCGTCGACCGGATGATCGAGCCGTACCTGGCCGGCGGCGAGGGCGAGTTCATCACCGGCTTCGCCGGGCCGTTCACCCTGCTGGTGATCGCCGACCTGCTGGGCGTGCCCGAGGAGGACCAGGAGGAGTTCCTCGACCGCCTCCAGCGCCAGCCGCAGGAGAGCGGCATCGGCAGCACCGGCGACGACCACATGGCGCACAACCCGCTGGAGTTCCTCTACAGCAAGTTCACCGAGTACATCGAGGACCGCCGGCGCGAGCCGCGCGAGGACGTCCTCACCGGCCTGGCGCAGGCGACGTTCCCCGACGGGTCGACCCCGGAGGTCATCGACGCGGTCCGGGTGGCGGCGAACCTGTTCTCGGCCGGGCAGGAGACCACCGTCCGCCTGCTCTCCTCGGCGCTGAAGATCCTCGCCGAGGACCGCGAGCTCCAGCAGCTGCTGCGGGCCGAGCCGGAGCGCGTCGGGAACTTCATCGAGGAGACGCTGCGGCTGGAGAGCCCGGTCAAGGGCGACTTCCGCCTCTCCCGGGTGCCGACCACCGTCGGCGGCGTCGACCTGCCCGCCGGCACCACCGTCATGGTCGTCAACGGTGCCGCGAACCGCGACCCGCGCCGCTTCGAGAACCCGAGCGTGTTCGACGTCGCCCGCCCGAACGCCCGCCACCACGTGGCGTTCGGCCGCGGTATCCACACCTGCCCCGGAGCCCCGCTCGCCCGCGCCGAGGCCCGCGCGAGCATCGAGCGGCTGCTCGAGCGCACCACGGACATCCGCATCGCCGAGAGCGTGCACGGCCCCGCGGACGACCGCCGGTACAGCTACCTGCCCACCTTCATCCTGCGTGGGCTGACGCACCTCAACCTTGAGTTCACCCTCGCAGAGAGCAAAATCTGATGAAGGTCACCGTTGACGCCGACGGCTGCTGCGGACACTCCACCTGCTGCACGCTGTGCCCCGAAGTCTTCACCCTCAGCGACGACGGCTACGCGGTGGTCGAGGTCGACGAGGTCCCCGCGGAGTTCGAGAAGGCCGTGCGGGAGGCCGTCGCGAACTGCCCCGAACGGGCCATCACGGCGAGTTGACGTCACCGGCCGGCGACCGCGCCCCGCGGCCGCCGGCCGGGCATCGGCAGGCCCGGTGTCCCCGGCTTCACTCGGCGTCGAGCTCGGAGACGCTCAGGGCCCGGCCGGTCAGTGAGATGCCCGGCCGGGCGCGAAGACCGTCGAGGATGACGCCCTGGGCACGCTCGTAGGCGGCCTCGGCCACCTCGCCAGGCATCTTGTGCGGCCCGCGCAGCAGCAGCGAGAACAGGTGGATGACGTCGCCCGTCCCGACGTCCGGGCGCAGTGAGCCCTCCTCCTGCGCCGCGCGCACGAGGCTGTCGATCAGCGAGGTGAGCTCGTCCCGGATCCGGCGGATCGTCGGGTCCGCCCGGACTGCCGCACCGGTCGCGGACAGGAAGAGGTCCGGCAGGCGCCACGTGAGGCGGAGCTCGCGGGAACCACTCAGACTGCGTACCAGGGCGTCCCAGGCGTGTGTCTCCTCGGCCTCGGCGGCGCGGGCCCTGGCGAGCATCGTCGCCAGGCTGTCCTGGACCACTGCCACGATCAGTGCCCCGCGGTCGGGGAAGTGCCGGTACAGCGTGCCCACGCCGACCCCGGCGAGCCGGGCGATCTCCTCCATGGGGAGATAGGGGCCCTCGTCCACGAAAGCCCCCACCGCCACACAGATGATCTTGTCACGATTGCGGCGCGCGTCGGCCCTGAGTCGGGTCGGGGGTACCGCCGTCATCGCTCGCGGCTCCTCTTCTGGACCGTCCTCGACCAACTCTCTCCAGAAATCGGAAGACTACTCTCCGCTCTATTCAGACGTGCGCGGAGATGAGACGCCCCCGCCCCGTCGGATGCCTCGGGCGCACGGTGGCACCCGAAGGCACGGGGTGACAGCCGGGGTCAGGCCGACGCCCGGGTGGCGGTAGGGCCGTCGTCCCACAAGCCCGTCGGAGCCGAGCCGGTACCGTCCGCCGGGCGCCGGGCGGACGGGCGGACGGGCCACCACCGCCGGTCGAGTGAAACGAAATGCCGTCACGAACAGTGTCCCTCCAGCGCCGGGCGGGGGCGTGAACGCGAACCGCACGGCCGGCGTAAACACGCCCGTCACACCCGTGACATAAAAAGGCGGGACGAACTCCGGCGGCGCCGGGCGAGAGCTAACCAGACGGCGTTCTCCCGGCCGGGCACACCACTTCATCTTTGTTTCCGCCGGGGGGCGGCATAGGGATGGGTAGGGGGCGGGCTAGGGGTTCTCCGGGCGACTGCGCTGAACAATCGTCGGTGAAGCGCCATGCGACGCCAACAGCAGTCTGGAGCGGGTGGGCGCCGGGACCGATGTCCCGCCCGTGTCTCGCCCCCGCCTCCGGCCGGTCACTCCAGTGCCAGCGGGCGAGCGGGCGCATCCGGCAACGATGCCGGCGATCGGCACGCCTCGGGCCGACCACCCCCGCGCACCACCTCGGAACCGCCGTTCTACCGCCACGTGCCTATCGGGCGTCGGTGACAGGTACATATGGGAAGAGCTGGAGTTCGCGACGATGAGTTCGGACGGAAACGGCGCGCTCGAATCAGAGACCTCGGCGGTGGCCGTCATCGGCCTTGCCTGCCGGCTACCCAAGGCCGAGAATCCGGGCGCATTCTGGCGCCTTCTGGAGAACGGCGAGAGCGCCATCACTCCGATTCCCGGGACCCGCGCCTCGATCCTGTCCACCGAAGCGCGCCACGATGCCGCCGCGCGCCCGGCGGGATATCTCGACGCGGTGGACACCTTCGATCCGGAGTTCTTCGGTATCTCCCCCCGCGAGGCCGCCGCGATGGACCCGCAGCAACGCCTCGTCCTCGAACTGAGCTGGGAGGCCCTGGAGGATGCCGGAATCGTCCCGGGGACGCTCGCCGGTACCCGGACCGGGGTGTTCCTCGGCGCGATCGCCCACGACTACGCGACGCTCACCCACCGGCGCGGCCCGGACGCGATCACCCGGCACACGCTGACCGGGCTGAACCACGGGATCCTCGCGAACCGCGTCTCCTACACGCTCGGCCTGCGCGGCCCGAGCCTCACCGTGGACGCGGCCCAGGCGTCCGCACTGGTCGCCGTGCACCTGGCGCTGACGAGCATCCGGCGCGGGGAGACCGACCTGGCGCTGGTGGGCGGAGTCAACCTCAACCTCACGCCGGAGAGCACGCTCACCGTGGAGCGGTTCGGCGCGCTCTCCCCGGACGGGCGCTGCTTCACCTTCGACGCGCGCGCGAACGGGTACGTGCGTGGCGAGGGCGGCGGAATCGTCGTGCTCAAGCCGCTCGCCGACGCCCTGGCCGACGGCGACCCCGTCACGTGCGTGCTGCGCGGCAGCGCCGTGACAAACGACGGCGCGACGGACGCGCTCACCGTGCCCAGCTCCGACGCGCAGCGAGACGCCGTCCGCCGCGCGTTCGCCGACGCCGGCATCGACCCGGCCGCCGCGCAGTACGTGGAGCTGCACGGCACCGGCACGCCGGTCGGCGATCCGCTCGAGGCCGCGGCGCTCGGCGCGGTGCTCGGCGCGGGACGGCCATCCGAGCAGGCGCTCCTGGTCGGCTCGGCCAAGACGAACGTGGGCCATCTCGAGGGGGCGGCCGGCATCGTCGGACTGCTCAAGACCGCCCTGGCGATCCGCCATCGCCGCATCCCGGCGAGCCTCAACTTCGAGCACCCGAACCCTGACATCCCGCTGGCGGAGCTTCGACTGCGGGTGGCGAGCTCCGCCGGCGCGTGGCCACGGCCCGCCGAGGCCCTGGTCGCCGGAGTCAGCTCGTTCGGCGTCGGGGGGACGAACTGCCACGTGGTGCTGACCGAGGCCCCGCCCGGCGCCGAGCCGCCCGCGCCGGGCGCCGGCGTACCGGACGGGCAGGACACGGGCGCCGTGGACGCTC
>NZ_CASGGV010000234.1:0-471 GCF_949319125.1 Frankia sp. Hr75.2
CTGTGAGGGCCGGGGGCTGCGACGCCCCCGGCTACTCGGCGATCGAACCGGTACCGCCATTGATCAACTATTGGTGGTGGGCTGCGAGGATCGGGCTGGTGTGATCTCCCTGATCTCGGGGTCGTGCTGCCGCATCTGGCGAACGTCGTGGTTGACGGGGTCGAGCGGTCAGCGGACGGGATACGGCTGCGGGTGCACGCGCGGGCGGGGCAGGTGGCGTGCCCTGGGTGCGCGACGATGTCCGGGCGGGTGCACGGCCGGTACCGGCGGCGGCTCGTCGATACCGCGCTCGGCGGGGCGCGGCTGGTGGTGGACCTGCTGGTGCGCCGGTTCCGCTGTGCCGAGGCCAGCTGTGTGGTGGTGACGTTCGCCGAGCAGGTCGAGGGTCTGACCCGCCCGCATGCCCGGTTTACCCCGCCGGCCGCCGCGGCGGTGCGTGACATCGGCCTGGTGGCTCTGGCGGTTTGGTTC
>NZ_CASGGV010000235.1:0-453 GCF_949319125.1 Frankia sp. Hr75.2
GCACCGGCACCGGCACCGGCAAAACCGTCTTCGTCTTCCCCGGCCAAGGCACCCAATGGCCCGCCATGGCCCGCGAACTCCTCACCACCAACCCCGTCTTCACCCACCACATCCACGCCTGCGCCGACGCCCTGCACCCCCACACCACCTGGAACCTCCTCGACGTCCTCCACCAAAACCCCAACGCCCCCACCCTCGACCGCGTCGACGTCGTCCAACCCACCCTCTTCGCCGTCATGACCAGCCTCGCCCGCCTCTGGCAACACCACGGCATCCACCCCCACGCCGTCATCGGCCACAGCCAGGGCGAAATCACCGCCGCCCACATCGCCGACGCCCTCACCCTCACCGACGCCGCCAAAATCGTCACCCTGCGCGCCCAAGCCCTACGCCACCTCGCCGGCACCGGCACCATGATCTCCATCCCCCTCCCCGCCCACCAGGTCAACACGG
>NZ_CASGGV010000236.1:0-453 GCF_949319125.1 Frankia sp. Hr75.2
CCTGTGGGGCTCCAGAATCCAGATTTGGCCTGTGAGCTGGCCTTTTGCGGTTGCTGCGGTTTTCCCCGGTAGCTCCCATTAGGCGGCGTTGCGATATTCGTTGATCATGCCGTCGAGGATGCGTGTGCGACGGACGGTGGAACCCGACGTCGGGGCGACCACGGGTGGCGGGTCGGGTGGGTGCTGGCGGAGGGAGCGGTGGGGCCGGTGGGTGTTGAAATGCTCCGCGTAGCTGTCGAGGCCTGACGTCAGGTGCCGTTCGGAGAGGATCAGTAGTCTGTCGGTGCATTCGCGGCGGGCGGTGGCCGATCCGGCGTTCCGCGATCGCGTTCGCCTGCGGGGCTTGAGGGGGTGTGCGTACCACGTCGATGCCGGCTCCGGTGAAGACGGCGTCGAAGGAAGCCGTGAACTTGGTGTCGCGGTCACGGAGGAGGAACCGGAACCGGTGGCCAC
>NZ_CASGGV010000237.1:0-452 GCF_949319125.1 Frankia sp. Hr75.2
ACACCTGTGTTTTTTGGGGGACGGTGGCGGGGTCGGTGGGGGTGTCACGGGTGAGGTACTGGGGGACGGGGGCGCTGTCGTCGCCGGTGTCGCGGACCAGCCCGTAGCGGACCCAGCCGGCGGCCTCGGGGTCGGCCGGGGGTGGTGTGGTGATGTCCGCGGTGACCTGGGCCCAGGTCTTCGGGGTGGCTGTGATGTTGTAGTCGGCGCCGCGTTCGTTGTTGTGGAGGATGACTTCGCCGTCGAGGTAGAAGAACTCGTTCTGCCACATCTGCTGGGCGCCCTCGGGGAGGACGACGTAGCCGCGGTCGGGTTCACCCATCCAGGTGTCGGTGTCGGGCTGGTCGTTGGGCTTGGGGTCGTCCATCCGCCGCAGCCCGCCGGACGCGACGTGGAACAGTTTGCCGCGCAGTCCGGTCCAGGTCGGCATCACCATCGAACCCGCCCGGTTG
>NZ_CASGGV010000238.1:0-439 GCF_949319125.1 Frankia sp. Hr75.2
GTTCGGTCCAGGTCAGGAGCGCGGTGGCGGCAGGCTCCCTCGATGACGCTGGTGGCGATCGGCCAACCGCTGGCCAGAGCGGTGGGGGTAGTCGAGATAGCCCGCTGCGGCGTCGGGTAGGCGGCGCACGTGAGGTGCCGGTGGGGCCGCCGCGGCCCGCGTTCCGAGGCTGACCGAACGCCGGCTGACCGGTCGTCGTTCCCGGTCGTCGTTCCCGGTCGCTGTTGCCGGTCGAGGTGACGGTGCTGTCTGAAACAGGCCGCGTTGTCGTCGGGCGGGCAGGTGGACCTCGGGGCGGCCGGTCCGGGCCGTGCCCGGGTGTGGCGGTCGGTCGGGTGGACGTCGGGGGTGTGGGTGGGGTGGTGGTGGTCGGCCAGGGTGGTCTGTGGACGCCGCCGCCGCAGGATGCTGCGGGGGCTGTCAGGCGGTTGACCAGGTG
>NZ_CASGGV010000239.1:0-437 GCF_949319125.1 Frankia sp. Hr75.2
AGCGGCCCTTTCCCTCACCGCCGGTTATGTTGTCCGGTCGGCTCGATCGGTAATATGGCCGCCTCCGACGCCCACCCAGCCCGCCACCCACTTCCCGGGATCACCGGTTATAGGGCACGGCTCTCCGGCAGATTTCCGCAGCCTGCCAGGCCGGGGAGGGCCTCCCCAGTTCCCGCCGCCACTATCAGTACGTTCCGCGCCCCATACGCCGGGGAGTTCCTCACGGCTGCAATTCCAGGATCTTCGCCGCTTCCATGGCCTTCGCCCCGACTCCGAAGGGCTCGACACTCCCTTGTCCCGTTCGAAGAACGGGCTGAGTAACGACGCCGCAGGCTTCGCTTTATGCTACGGACCGCACTGTCGCTCCCCCTCACAGGGCCTTCGACGCTGGGCTTCGACCCCGCCCGTTTCCAGACGAAGCCGCCAGCCTGCTACCG
>NZ_CASGGV010000240.1:0-427 GCF_949319125.1 Frankia sp. Hr75.2
GGCGGCCTGGTCGCCAGGGGAGCCCGCGGAGTCACCGGCGGAAACACCGCAGCCCTCATCCGGAGCCGCCGCCCAGACTCGTGTGACCGGGGCCGACGAGGCAGAGCAGGGTCCGACCGGACAGGACGGGCCGGGCGCCGCAGGCGACGACGACGCGATCGTTCCGGTCGTGCTGTCCGGCGCCTCGCCGGAGGCGCTGCGCGCCCAGGCGGCGCGGCTAGCGGATTTTGTCCAGGAGAGGTCCGATGTTTCGCCTGTCGCGGTGGCCAGTGCGCTCGCGGTCCGGGCCCGGCTCGCGCACCGTGCCGTCGCGGTCGTGTCGGACCGGGCGGGGCTGACCGCCGGCTTGAACATGCTGGGACAGGACCTCCCGGATCCAGGAATGGTGTCCGGTATCGCATCCACCCGTTCCAAGGGTCCGGTTTTT
>NZ_CASGGV010000241.1:0-413 GCF_949319125.1 Frankia sp. Hr75.2
GGGCGGATTCAACTGGTCGTCGCAACACCTCGATCCGGAGGTGTGGGAATGGGACGGCCGGCGGATTGGACCGAGACGGTCACGGGGCGGGCGGGGATGTGCTCGCCGGGGCGGCCGCCGGTGGCGCGGTGGGAGCATCAGCAGCGGTTCTGGGTGGCGATCGCGCGGGGGCTGAGCAGCGAGGACGCCGGTGTCGCGGCCGGCGTGTCGCCGGCGGTCGGGACCCGGTGGTTCCGCAACTGTGGCGGGATGCCCCCTTCGGACTTCCCCGCCCCGTCGGGGCGGTATCTGTCGTTCGCGGAGCGGGAGGAGATCGCCCTGGGTCGTGCCCGCGGGGACAGCATCCGCCAGATCGCCCGGGGCCTGGGTCGGCCTGCGTCGACGGTGTCGCGGGAGCTGCGGCGTAACGCCGG
>NZ_CASGGV010000242.1:0-400 GCF_949319125.1 Frankia sp. Hr75.2
CCGCCCGGTCGGCCGCCGGTCCGCCGGGAGATCCGCGATCTGGTCCTGCGCCTCGCACGGGAGAACCCGACCTGGGGCCACCGCCGGATCCAGGGAGAACTGATCGGGTTGGGCTACCCGGTCGGGGTGGCCACCGTCTGGCGGATCCTGCACCGCGCCGGCATCGACCCCGCACCCCGCAGGTCCAACACCTCCTGGCGCACATTCCTACGCACCCAGGCCTCCGGCCTGCTGGCCTGCGACTTCTTCACCGTGGACACCGCGTTCCTGCAACGGATCTACGTGTTCTTCGTCGTCGAACACGCCACCCGCCACGTTCATGTTCTCGGGACCACGAAGCACCCGACCACGGCCTGGGTCACCCAGCAGGCACGGAACCTGCTGATGGACCTCGACGAGT
>NZ_CASGGV010000243.1:0-397 GCF_949319125.1 Frankia sp. Hr75.2
CACGCTGACCACGCAGACCAGCGGGAGGTTCAGTCGGGCGGCCGTCTCCAGCTCGGCGATGTGGAACTGGAAGGAGGAGTCCCCGGTGATGAGCATGACGGGCCGTTTCCCGCCGTCCGCCACCGAGGCGCCGACGGCGTAGGGGAGCCCGGTCCCGAGGTGGCCGAAGTTCTGGTTCCAGATCACGTCGTGCGGCTTGGCCTGGGAGTACGTCCAGCCGAAAATGGTGATCGCGCCGCCGTCGCGCACCATGATTCCGTCGGCGGGAAAGGCCTTGGTGGCCTCGACGATGAGCCGGGCGGGGTGCACGGGCGACAGGCCGGCCGGGGCCGTCTCCGCCAGTTCCGCCAACCGGGCTGCCTCCTGCGTCACCCAGGCCTCAAGCCGGGGGGACGCG
>NZ_CASGGV010000244.1:0-80133 GCF_949319125.1 Frankia sp. Hr75.2
CCCGCCGGCGCGGCCGCGGCGGGCCGCACCGGGCCGCCCCGCCGGGCGAACCAGCCGGCCGGCTAGGTGGTGCGACAAAGCGCCCACCCGGGCGCGAAAGACGTCGCGCGCCGGGCGCCGGCGCGGCCCGGCGGCACCGTCCCAAACGATTCGAGTCGTTATCAGCGATGCGGCGAGGGAATCCGCACCCACGGCAGCCGCGTGAACGGCCCCACCGGCGCTCACGGCGCCAATCGGAATTCGGTACCAGTGCCGAGCAGAATCCTCCGGCATGCCCTCGATGTTGTTCTGCCGACACCGGCCGGGGACGGCGGACCTATTTCGAAGGCCATTCAGCGGGCACCGGGAAGGCGGTCTCGGCTCCGGCTCCGTCGAGGACGGCCCGCGGACGCGCGGACCAGGCCCGGCGGCCCCGACCCGGCCGGCCGTCTCCGGGTCGCCGGCCCTCCCCCGGCGTCTCCGCCGGGCTGCCCACCGGTGCCTGCGCGGTCCGCCGTTCCGGGGTGACGCTGGCCACACAGTGGCATCCCGACAGGCACCTGGAGGACACCTTCCGCATGGGATCGGAAGCGCAAAGCGACATCACGAGCGACCTGGACCCGGGGCCACCCGTCCTGGGCGAAGGGGGCCGCGCGACCACCGCCGGACGCCACTCCCGGGCCGGACGGCCCGACCCGGCCCACCACGACGGCCGGCGGGTTCGCCGGTCGGTATCCCCACAGACAATGAGATCCGCGGTGAACCACCTTCTCGACGAGGAAAAATGCGGCTGCCACGGGCAGACACGCCAAGCCTCGAAGACCACACCGAGCCTTCGCCGCACGACCCGTCCGTTAGTCCGACAGGCGGTCGCGGCGTGATCTGGCCCACTGTCCCCGCATACGGGAAGTCGTGCTCCCACCGGATACGGTAATGGACGTTTCCGCAAGACTCGACCTTCACCGTGGTTTCGGTCACCTGGCCGCGCGGCGATTCGCGGCCCCACGCAACGCGCCCCACCGAGGACGACCCGGGCTCCCGTCCGGGCGGCCCGGGACGTCACCGGAGCGAGCCGGGCGCCGGACGATTGCATGCCGGAGCCTCCCCGGAGCCGGCGCGCGGGACCACCGTCAGCTCGCGGGACCACCATCAGCTCCGCGGGGCCACGATGCCGCCATCAGCCCTCCTGGGCCACCGGATCGGCCACGGCGGCGGCGAGGACGGCGTCGAGCATCGGCTCGGTCAGCCGGCCGGTGAACGTGTTCTGCTGGCTCGGGTGGTAGCACCCGAGGACCCGCACCGGACCCGCGTCCGCCGTGACGCCGTGGCCGAACGGAACGCGCCGCGCCGGCGTCGGATAGCCGGCCCGCGCGAGCGCCGGCCACAGCGCGGACCAGGCGAATCCGCCCAGCACGACGATCGACCGCAGGGCCGGTCGCAGCAGTTCGAGCTCCCGGACCAGCCAGGGCCGGCAGGTGTCCCGCTCGGTGGGGGTGGGCTTGTTCGCCGGCGGCGCGCACCGGACGACGGCGACCACGCGCGCGCCGGTCATCCGCTGGCCGTCGCCGGCGGAGACGGAGGTCCCGAGGGCGGCCAGGCCGGCCCGGTGCAGCGCGGTGAACAGCCAGTCCCCGCTGCGGTCGCCGGTGAAGATCCGGCCTGTCCGGTTGCCGCCGTGCGCGGCCGGGGCGAGGCCGACAATCAACGTCCGCGCGTCGGCCGGCCCGAACGACGGCACCGGCCGTCCCCAGTAGGGTTGGTCGGCGAACGCGGCCCGGCGGACAGCGGCCACCTCCTCGCGCCATTCGACCAGCCGCGGGCAGGCCCGGCAGACCGAAATCCGCGCGTCAAGCTCGTCGCAGTCCGGCGCCGTCCCTGCGAGGGTCGCCACCTCCGGCCCGGAACGGGCGACGGGCGTGCCCGGGACGGCCGGGTCTCCGGGCCAGCCCGAGCCCGGCAGATTCACCGAGCCCCGGACTCGACCACTCCGCCCAGCGAGAGTGCGATGCCGTCGAGGATGTCCCGCTCGCTCGCGATCACCATGGAGGTTCCGGACCGCTCCATGAGGGTCCGCAGCACCAGTGCGCCGGCGGCGATGACGTCCACCCGCCCGGGGTGCATCACCGGCAGCGCGGCGCGCTGGGCGTGGGTCATCCCGAGCAGGCTCGCGGTGACGGCGGCCACGTCGGCGGCCGAGGTGACCATCAGGTGGATGCGGTCGGGATCGTAGGTGGGCAGGTCGGCCGCCAGTGCCGCGACGGTGGTCACCGTCCCGGCGACACCGACCAGGGTGGCGGCGGTGGTGATGGGCACGGTGCGCTCGGCCAGGTCGAACGCCGCGTGGACGTCGGCGACGATCGCGGCGATCTGCTCCGGTGCCGGCGGATCGGAGTGCAGGTGGCGTTCCGCCATGCGGACGCAGCCCACGTTGACCGAAATCGACTCCCGCACGCCCTCGGCGCCGCCGAGGACCAGCTCGGTCGAGCCGCCGCCGATGTCGGCCAGCAGGATCGGAGTCGCGACCCCGTCGAGATCGCCGATCGCGCCGGCGAAGGAGAGCGCAGCCTCCTCGCCACCGCTGATCACCTCGGGGTCGACACCCAGGATCGCGCGGACGCCGTCCACCAGCTCGGCACGGTTGCGCGCGTCCCGGGTGGCGCTGGTGGCGACCATCCGGACGCGGGTCGCGCCGAGCCGGGTGATCTCGTCGGAGTAGTCGCGCAGCGCGGTGAACGTCCGGGCCAGCGCCTCGGGCGCCAGCTCACCGGTGCGGTCGACGCCGGCGCCGAGCCGGACGATCTCCATCCGGCGGGTCAGCTCGCGCAGCCGCCCACCGGAGCCGGCCGCCCCCTCGTCGAGCTCGGCCACGAGCAGTCGGATGGAGTTGGTGCCACAGTCGATCGCGGCCACGCGGGTCATCCGGCGGTCTCCTCTCGTCCCTGGCCGACGCGTGCCGCATGGCCGCGCGAGCCCCCCGGTTCCCCCGCACAGGATGCGCCGTCCGGCTCGACGCACGGCCCGCGGGCCCCCCAGTCGGCGAGCTGAGCGAGAGCCTCGTCACCGAACGGGTTGACTCCCGGGCCGGCGGCCAGGCTGTGGGCGACCAGCACGTGCAGGCACTTGACCCGGTCGGGCATCCCACCGGCGCTCGGGTTCCCGGGCAGGGTTCCGTGGGCGTCGCGGCGCGCCAGGTAGTCGCGGTGGGCGGCGCGGTAGGCGGCGGCGAGCCCGGGATCGGTCCCCAGCCGCGCGGTCATCTCCCGCATGAGGCCGGAGCCCTCCAGCCGCGAGATCGCCGCCGCCGCCCGCGGGCAGGTCAGGTAGAACAGCGTCGGGAACGGCGTGCCGTCCTCGAGCCGCGGGGCTGTCTCCACGACGTCCGGCAGCCCGCACGAACAGCGGTGCGCGACGTCGAGCACGGCCCGCGGCGGACGGCCGAGCTGGCGGCGCACGACGGCGAGCTCACCGCCCACGCCGCCGCTCACGAGGGCGGCGCCGGAGTCGGAGTAGCCGGCGGTTCGTCCAGCTGTGACCACAGCCGGCCGTACCAGGACTGGTCGCCGGAGCCACCGGCCGCGTCCGCTCCGGGCTCCGCCGTCGGATGCGGCGCGGTGGGCATCAGGTACGACTTCTCCCCGGGCAGGACGAAGTGCAGCCGGCGGCGCGCCTCGTCCGCCACCCACAAGGGGTCGTCGTAACGGGCCACCTCCGCGCGCAGGTCGTCGACCCTGGTCTGGCGCTGCGCGTTCGCCCGCGTGAGCTCGGAGATCTTCGCCTGCTGCTGCAGGTACAGCCGCAACGGATAGGCCAGGGTCAACACCAGGACGCAGATGACGACGGCCAGCAGCGTGGCCCTCGTCGTCAGCGCGGTACGCCGGACGGGCATGGTCGGCTCAGCCGGTGGTCGTCCGCCGCGGGAACGCGCCGGCTCCCGCGTACCGGGCGGCGTCGTCCAGCTCCTCCTCGATGCGCAGCAGCTGGTTGTACTTCGCCACCCGCTCGCTGCGCGCCGGGGCGCCGGTCTTGATCTGGCCGCAGTCGACGGCCACGGCCAGGTCGGCGATCGTGGTGTCCTCGGTCTCGCCGGAGCGGTGCGACATCATGCAGCGGTAGCCGCTGCGGTGCGCGAGGTTCACCGCGTCCAGGGTCTCGGTCAGGGTGCCGATCTGGTTCACCTTCACCAGCAGCGCGTTCGCCGCCCCCTCGGCGATGCCGCGGGCCAGCCGCTCCGGGTTGGTGACGAACAGGTCGTCGCCGACGAGCTGGACGCGGGCACCGAGCCGGGTGGTGATGCTCGTCCAGCCGGCCCAGTCGTCCTCGGCGAGCGGGTCCTCGATGGAGACGATCGGGTAGGAGTCGACCAGGTCCGCGTAGTAGTCGATCATCTGCTCGGCCGACCGGCCGCTGCCCTCGAAGGTGTAGGAGCCGTCGGCGAAGAACTCGGTGGAGGCGACGTCGAGCGCCAGCGCGATGTCGTCGCCGAGCCCGAAGCCGGCCTTGTCGATCGCCTCGGCGATCAGGTCGAGCGCCTCCCGGTTCGTCGGCAGGCTCGGGGCGAAGCCACCCTCGTCGCCGACGCCGGTGGCCAGGCCACGGCCCTTGAGCACGCTCTTGAGCGCCTGGTAGATCTCGGCACCCCAGCGCAGCGACTCCGCGAACGTGCCCGCGCCGATCGGCGCGATCATGAACTCCTGGATGTCGACGTTGGTGTCGGCGTGCGCCCCGCCGTTGAGGATGTTCATCATCGGCACCGGCAGCAGGTGGGCGCTCGGGCCGCCCAGGTACCGGAACAGCGGCAGGCCGCTGGAGGCCGCGGCGGCCTTGGCGACGGCGAGGCTGACCCCGAGCAGCGCGTTCGCGCCGAGGGCGGACTTGCCGGGCGTGCCGTCCAGGTCGATCAGGGTCGCGTCGAGCAGACGCTGCTCGGTGGCCTCCAGCTCCATGATGGCGGGGCCGATCCGGCCGATGACCGCCTCGACGGCCTTCGTGACGCCCTTGCCGCCGTAGCGGTCACCGCCGTCGCGCAGCTCCACGGCCTCGAAGGCACCGGTGCTGGCACCGCTCGGGACGGCGGCGCGGCCGAGGGTGCCGTCCTCCAGGACGACCTCGACCTCGACGGTGGGGTTGCCTCGGGAGTCGAGGATCTCACGGGCTCCGACAGCCTCGATGGACGGCACGGGCACGACCTTTCGATGGAGACGCGACCGGGGCACCGGCGCGGGACGGCATCTGCTGGCGGACAGACATCTGCTGGCGGACAGAAACGACCGCTGGCGGACGGACGGGCACCGGGGATCCGCCGCGGCAGCCCGGCGGGCGCGGACCCGGGGCACGGGGACGAGCGGCGCCGTCCGGACGAACCGGTCGGTGCGAGACTACCGCCGCCCGCGCGCCACCGCGTCGCCTCCCGGTCGCGCCACGCGGGGACGTCCCGCCACCATCGTGACACCCTGATCACGCTCCGGGGTCGCGCAACCAGCGCGCGTTCTGCCCGGCCGGGCCCCGCGGGACTAACGGATCTCGCCGACCGGCGGCATCACCAGGGGGCCGGCACCCGGCAGGCCCGCCCGGGCCAGGCCAGCCCCCAGGAGCCGCTCGCCGACGAGCAGCGCGCCGCGCAGCCCGAGGCCGGCGAGCCCGGCGCCCAGCCCGGGTGCCAGCGCGGACGCCGCGGCCGGCTCCTCGCTGGACTTCGGCGCGCGCAGCCGGTCGAACACCGACGGCTTCGGCGTGAGCCGCACCCTGGGCGTCTCCCCCGCCGGCAGGCCGGCCCGGGCCCAGGCGAGGTCGATCGCGTGGGCCAGCCCGCCCAGCTCGTCCACCAGGCCGTGACGGTGGGCGTCGGCGCCCGTCCAGACCCGGCCGCGGGCGAGCTCGTGGGCGTCGCCGTGCGACATGCGGCGGGCCTGGGCGACCTTGTCCACGAAGTCGGCGTAGACGCGGTCGAGGAACTCGTCCAGCTTCGCCCGCTCGGCCTGGGTGAACGGCTGGCGTGGGGACATCATCAGCGCGTTCTCACCGGCGGCGACGGCGCCGAAGCCGATGCCGACCTTGTCGAACAGGTCGCGCACGACCTGCTTGCCGCCGAAGACACCGATGGACCCGGTCAGCGTTCCCTGGTTCGCGACGATCACGTCCCCCGCGAGCGCGACGAAGTACCCGCCCGAAGCGGCCACCGAGCCCATCGAGACCACTACTGGACGGCCTGTGGATCGGAACCGTTCGATCTCCCGACGGACCACGTCCGAGGCCACATAGGAGCCTCCAGGGCTCTCCACCCGAAAGACCGCGGCGGCCACAGAAGGATCACGTGCGGCGGCGCGGAACGCTGCCGTGACGGCGTCGGCGGCCAACACCGGCCCCGAGAAGGGCATCGTGGCTCCGCCGAGGACCACCGGCCCGGTGCCGTGCACGAGCGCCACCACCGACGTGTGCGGATCGATCTCCGGCGGCACCACGTCCGCGCCCGCCCGCGACGGGCCCGCCGCGCCGGCCGGTCTCTCGTCCCCGGGACCACCGGCCGTTCCCGTGCGGGAACGGCCGGACTCGCGCAGGAAGATCGTCGCCGGCAGCGACGAGGCGAACGACCCGGCGCGGCGCACCGGCGACTCGGCCTTGCGGACGGCCGCCCGCCGGTAGGCGGAGACGTACCTCAGAACCGGTTCGACCGTCTCCCCGGCGTCATCGCCCGGGTCCCGGCCGGCCAGCGCGCGGGCTCGCTCCCGGGCGTACTCGTAGATCTCGTCGCGGTAGCCGATGCGGTCGACGAGGCCGGCGGAGAGCGCCACGTGGCCGGCCAGCGGCGCGATGTCGATCATGCGCCGGACCTGGTCGGCCGACAGGCCCCGGCTCTGCGCGATCCCGGCGACGATCTGCTCGGCGCTGGAGTCGACGATGCGGGCCAGCGCCTCCCGGTGGGCGGGGGTGAAGTCCCGCTCCACCAGCGTGTTCACCGCGTTCTTGTACTCGTGGCGCTGACCGATCTCAACGGTGACACCGAGCCGGTCGAGCGCGTCGCGCACGAACGGGGTCTCCATCGCGACGCCGGTCAGGCCCAGGTCACCGGGCGGCGCGAGCCAGATCTCGTCGAACGCGCAGGCCAGGTAGTAGGCGACGGTGCCGCCGCCGAACTCGCCGAAGGTGTCCGCGTAGGCGTAGGCGGCCCCGCCGGAGGCCCGGAACTCGGCGACGGCGTCCCGGATCTCCTGCACCCGCGCCAGCGGCATCCCGCAGGCGGCGACGTGCGCCACGACGACGCTCGCGCGCTCGTCCCGAGCCGCTCGGCGCAGCCCGTCGACGATCTCCCGCAGGCCGGTCCGCCGGTGCGAGACCGCCGCCGTCAGCGGGTCCGTGGGCACGCCCTCGACCGGATCGGACGTCAGGTCGAGCTCGAGCACGATCGGGGCGTTGCGCCGCCGCGCGATCCGCTGGACGTCGGCGGCCACCTGTCTGGGTGTTCCAACCATGCTCCGAGGCTAGACGCAAGGCCGGGTAATTCGGCGGGGCTGGTCGGGCGCGGCTGTTGTCCTGTCCCGGTAGATGCTTGCCACTGACGTCCCAGGTGATGGTTGACGGCGATCCTGCTCGGCCTTGTCGTGGCGCGGTCTCTGCGACCCGGGCTCATCCCGTCAGACAGGTGTTTCGGCGGTCCTCAGTCGGTCTCCGTGGACCGCAGCACGAGCATGCCGCCGATCTCCAAGACATCGTCCAGCAGACGTCGCACACCTTCGATCTCGTCGGCGGTGCAGTCGATCAGCACCTTGATCTCCACATCGCGTTTGACGGGATCTGCCGTCACGAAGAACCCCACGACGCCAGTGCAGGCGGCGCTGCCACAGAAGACATCCACACCGTCACTGTCCGCGGCCACGGTGCCTTCCAGGTAGCCGTAGTCGACGGGATACACGGCCTGCGGCACTCGTGGATGCCTGCTTCCGGCCGGACGGTCCACTACCAGGCGCGAGGTAGCCACCAGCTCGCCGAGGATGCCAAAGAGGTGTTTCTCAGACATGATCGCCGTCTTCCAAAGATCGCGAAAACCGGGTCAGGTTGATGCTGAGTCTCTCGGCTGGATACGTGGCGATGCGGGCTGGCGACGCGTCGGCGTCGGCGGACCACCAGTCAGCCGATCCAGAGGATGAAGGCCCACCGCCTCCACACCACCAACGTTTCCTAGATCGACTGTCAACCATGACGGCGGCACCGCGGAACACCATGATCACCTGCGGGACGCGGGACGCGGCCGAGGCTCGGGGGGTCGTGTCACCGGGAGGCAGGGGTGCGCGGCGGAGCACCGGGAATCCCGGAGAAGGCCGGAGGCGGAAAATATTCATGCCTACCAGGCCTGTATGCACGGCGCTGAGGAACCGCGGCGGTTGAGTGACAGCCAGGACTCACCCATCCGCCACGCATCGCCGGACGGCGGTATCTGGCCTGCGTAGTTCCTCGACGCCCGGTCAGGCCTCGCGCACCGGCCCGCCCGCGGCGCCCCGCTCCAGCGGGGGAAGGCTCGCGGCTGCCCACAGGTCTCGCCAGCTGTCGGCGGCCAGCCCACCGGGCTCCTCGCCGCGGGCGAGGGCGGCGTGCTCGGCCCGGGCCAGCGTGTCCCGGAACAGCCGGGCCCGTGCGCGCAGCGCGGTCTCCGGGTCGACCCCCTGCTCCCCGGCCAGCACGACCGCGGCGAACAGCAGGTCCCCGACCCGCTCCTCGGCGGTGGTGCCCGCCTCGGCGCCAGGACCGTCACCCTGACCGGCGGACGCCCGATCTCCGGGGCCGGCAGTCCCGACCTCCCGGGCCAGCTCCGCGACGAGGCCGGGCAGGCCGGCCCCGGCCGCCCCGGCGCCGCTGCCGGCCGGGTGGCGGGGAAGGGCCAGCTCCGGCGGGAGCCCGAGCTTCGCGGCCCGCCGTAGCAGCTTGGCGGCCAGGAAGAGCGCCGGCGCGGAGAGCGGCACGCCCTCCGTCACCGACTTCCGGCCCTTCTCCTGGGCCTTGATCGCATCCCAGTTGGTGACGACGTCGTCCGCGCCGGAGACGGCGACGTCACCGAACACGTGCGGGTGGCGGCGGATCAGTTTGGCGGTCAGCCCGGCCGCGACGTCGTCGACGTCCCAGCCCGCCCCGCCGGACTCGGCGGCGACCCGCGCGTGGAAGAGCACCTGCATCAGGACGTCGCCCAGCTCCTCGCGCAGCTCCGCGAGGTCCCCGTCCTCGATGGCCTGGTAGGCCTCGTAGGCCTCCTCGAGCAGGTAGGGGGCCAGCGAGACGTGGTTCTGCTCGGCGTCCCAGGGGCAGCCGCCGGGCGAGCGCAGCCGGTCCATGACCGCGACCGCGTCGAGCAGCGCCGACCCGGGCAGCTCGCGGGTGGCGACGAGCAGTTCGACGACGGCCCCCGGCTCCGCCGAGTGGTCCTGGTCGGTGAGGGCGGCGCGCAGCGCGCGGTCGGCGGCTGTCGGCGAGACCGGGTCGAGCAGCCACGCGACATGGGTGCCCGGCCCGGCCACCGCCCGCAGCTCGGCGACCGGATCAGCCTCCGCCCGGCTTGACGGCACCACACCGGCCTCGGCCGGCAGCCCCGCGCCGGGTTCGGACGGCGGAGCGGGGCGCAGCACCGAGACGTCGACGCCGGCCTCGCGCAGCGCCGCGGCCTGGGGATGCTCCGGGCTCGCCGTCCAGACCCGGGCCGAGCGGAGCACGTCCCAGGCGGCGGCGGTGAGCAGGCCGGGGGCCACCCGGGCGCTGGTCGAGACCAGGGTGATGCGGGTGGTCACGCCGGTCAGGAGCCCAGTGTCAGGTCGAGCGCGGACTCCGGCGCGGCCGTCGTGGCGATCGTCCCGGGGGCGGAGACCACGGCGAACTGCTTGTCGTCCCACGAGCCGAAGCGCGGGTTGATCGAGACGTGCTCCCGGTCGGCGGCCTCGGTCAGCAGCGGGCGGAGCTTGACGGCACGCTGGTCGGTGGCCAGGAAGCGCTGCAGGTACGGACGGGCCGCCTCGAAGGTCAGCGGAAGTTCGCCGACCTGCGCCACGATGCTGTCGTACTGCGTGCGGGCTTCGGCCACCGAGGCGAGGGTGGTGGGCGCGATCTTGTCACCGATGGCGGACTCCAGCGCCCCGGTGCGCACGATCACGCCGACGTCCTCCTTGGCGAAGCCGGCCGCGGCGGCCCGCGTCTCGAAGGCCTCGACGCTGCCGAACTGCAGGACGGCGTACGCCTGGTAGTAGGCGTCGACGTCCTGGCTGCTCAGCGTGACCCCGAGGCGGTCCGCCTCGGACTCGAGCACCTGGAGCTGCACCAGGGTGGTCAGCGTGCGGCGCTGCAGCTCGGGCCGGTCGAGGCTCTGCGCCGCCTGCTGGGCGGGGACGGTCGAGACGGCCTCGAAGCCGCGGTCGACGATCCCGCGCACCGTGGAGGTCTCGATCGTGCTCGACCCGACCTGCGCGGCAGCCCCGGCGTGCGTCGTGCATGCGGTACCTGCGATGCCGGTGAGCACGACGAGCCCGAGCCCGGCCAGAAGACGCGGAAACTTCACGGTGCTGACCGTATCCGCTCGCCGGGCTTGAACGGTATAGGGCTATCCGGTGCGGCCCTCACCGACTTGCGGCGGCGGCCACCGAGTCGCCGGCGACGGCCTCCAGCAACTGGCCGGCCCAGGCCAGCAGCGCACGGTCGCGCAGCGGTCGGGAGCCGATCCGGCCGGTCTCGGTGGGCGCCGGCACCAGCACCGTGCGCACGGCCGGCTTGACCACCGCGCCCTTGTAGAGCCTGGTCAGCCGCAGGGTCTGGCTCTCCCGCAGCTCCAGCGGGGCGAACCGGACCTGCCGGCCGGCCACCGTGATCTCGGTGACGCCGAACCGGCGGGCGAGCACCCGCAGGCCGGCGACGGCGAGCAGGTTCTCCACCGGCTCGGGCAGCGGGCCGAACCGGTCGGTCAGCTCGCCGCGGACCTCGGCGATGTCGGCGTCGGAGACCGCGCCGGCCAGCCGGCGGTAGGCGTCGAGCCGCAGCCGCTCGCTGGGCACGTAGTCGTGCGGCAGGTTCGCGTCGACGGGCAGCTCGACCTTGACCTCCGGCGGCTCCTCCGCCTCGCCCTTGTACTCGGCGACGGCCTCGCCCACCATCCGGACGTACAGGTCGAAACCGACCGATGCGATGTGGCCGGACTGTTCGCCGCCGAGCAGGTTCCCGGCACCGCGGATCTCCAGGTCCTTCATCGCGACGGCCATGCCGGCGCCCAGGTCGTTGTGCTGGGCGATGGTGGCCAGCCGGTCGTGCGCGGTCTCCGACAGCGGCCGGTCCGCCGGGTACAGGAAGTAGGCGTAGGCGCGCTCCCGGCCTCGCCCGACCCGCCCGCGCAGCTGGTGCAGCTGGGAGAGCCCGAAGTTGTCGGCCCGCTCGACGATCAGCGTGTTCGCGTTGGAGATGTCCAGGCCCGACTCGACGATCGTCGTGCAGACCAGGACGTCGAACTTCTTCTCCCAGAAGGAGACCATGACCTGCTCGAGGGCGTCCTCGTTCATCTGGCCGTGCGCGGTGGCGATCCGCGCCTCGGGCACCAGCTCGCGCAGCGCGGCCGCGGCCCGGTCGATGCTCTCCACCCGGTTGTGGATGAAGAAGACCTGCCCCTCGCGCAACAGCTCGCGGCGGATGGCCGCGGTCACCTGGCGCGGGTCGTAGGGCGCCACGGACGTCAGCACCGGGTGGCGCTCCTCGGGCGGGGTGTCGATCGTCGACAGCTCCCGGATACCGGTGATCGACATCTCCAGGGTCCGCGGGATCGGCGTGGCGCTCATGGTGAGCACGTCCACCGCGGTCCGCATCTTCTTGAGGTGCTCCTTGTGCTCGACGCCGAAGCGCTGCTCCTCGTCGACGATCACCAGGCCCAGGTCGGAGAACTTCGTCTCGCCGGAGAGCAGACGGTGCGTGCCGATGACGACGTCCACCGTGCCGTTGGCGAGGCCGTCGAGCACGGCGCGCTGCTCGGACGGCGCGTTGAACCGGCTCACCGCCTTCACCGTGACCGGGAACGGCGCGTACCGCTCGGCGAAGGTCTGGAAGTGCTGCTGGACGAGCAGCGTGGTCGGGACGAGGACGGCGACCTGGCGGCCGTCCGTGACCGCCTTGAACGCCGCGCGGACGGCGATCTCGGTCTTTCCGTAGCCGACGTCGCCGCAGATCACCCTGTCCATCGGGACGGGCTTCTCCATGTCGGCCTTGACCTCGTCGATGGCCGCGAGCTGGTCGGGCGTCTCCCGGAAGGGGAAGGCGTCCTCCAGCTCACGCTGCCAGGGGCTGTCGGGACCGAAGGCGTGGCCGGGGGCGGCCATCCGAGCGCTGTACAGCCGGATCAGCTCGCCGGCGATCTCCTTGACGGCCTTGCGCGCCCGGCTCTTGCGCTTGCCCCAGTCGGCGCCGCCGATGCGGTCCAGGCTCGGGCCCTCGCCGCCGACGTAGCGGCTGATCTGCTCGAGCTGGTCGGTCGGCACGTAGAGGCGGTCGCCGCGGGCGTACTCGAGCAGCAGGTACTCGCGCTTGGCGCCGGCCACCGTGCGGGTGACCATCTCGACGTAGCGGCCGACACCGTGGGCGTCGTGCACGACGAGGTCGCCGGCGCTCAGCGCGAGCGGGTCGATGCCCTTGCGCCGCCGGCTCGGCATCCGGCGCATGTCCCGGGTGGTGACCCCCCGGGCGCCGGCGAGGTCGGTCTCGGTGAGCACGGCCAGCCTCAGCGTGGGGCTGACGAACCCGGCGCCGAGCTGGGCCTGGGTGACGACGGCGACCCCCGCGGCGAGCTCGGCGTCGGCCGCCAGCCGCGCGCCGAGATCGGCCTCCCGCATCATCTCGACGAGCCGCTCGGCCGGGCCGTGGCCCTCGGTGACGAGCAGCACCCGCCAGGAGTCGGCGAGCCAGCCCTTGATGTCCGCGGTGGCCCGCGCGGTGTCCCCGTGGTAGGCCGTGGCCGGCCGCAGGCTGGCGACGACCGTGTCGTCGCCGAAGGCGTCGTCGCCCCCGGCCGCGGCTCCGGCTCCGGGGTCGGAGGCGAACGGGCTGACGGACCACCAGGGGATACCCAGCTCGGCGGCCCGCTCCCGGACGTCGGCGACCGAGCGGTAGGTCGCCGCGCCCAGGTCGATCGGCGACCCGCCACCGAGCGCCGCGACGCTCCACGAGGCGTCCAGGAACTCCTGGCTGGTGCGGACCAGCTCGCCGGCCCGGGTGCGCACCCGCTCGGGATCGCAGACCAGCACACGTGAGCCCGCCGGAAGCTCGTCCAGCAGCAGGGTCATCTCGTCGGTGAGCACGGGCGCGAGCGCCTCCATGCCCTCCACCGGGATGCCCTCGGCGATCTTGTCAAGCATGTCGACGAGCTGCGGGTGCTCCCGCGCCAGCTCCGCCGCGCGGGCCCGGACCTCGTCGGTGAGCAGCAGCTCCCGGCACGGCGGCGCGAACAGCTCGGCCGCCGGCTCGCCGTCCTCCGCGGGCAGCGCTCGCTGGTCGGCGACGGAGAAGCGGCGGATGTCGTCCACCTCGTCGCCGAAGAACTCGATCCGCAGCGGGTGTTCCTCGGTCGGCGGGAAGACGTCGAGGATCCCGCCGCGGACGGCCATCTCGCCGCGCCGCTCGACCAGGTCGACGCGGTGGTAGGCGATGCCCACCAGGCGGGCGGTGACCTCCTCGAGGTCGGCGGTGTCCCCCTTCGCCAGCGCGACCGGGGCCAGCTCACCCAGCCGGGCCACCTGGGGCTGGAGCACCGAGCGGACCGGGGCCACCACGACGGCCAGCGGGCCCGCACCGGTGGCACCGCCGGTGCCCGGGTGCGCGAGCCGGCGCAGGACGGCCAGCCGGCGCCCCACCGTGTCCGCCCGCGGCGAGAGCCGCTCGTGGGGCAGCGTCTCCCAGCTCGGGTACACCGCGACGCGCTCGGGACCCAGCAGGCTGCCCACCGCGTCGGCCAGGTCCTCGGCCTCGCGGCCGGTCGCCGTCACCGCGAGGACGGTGTGACCGGCCCGGGCCATCGCCGCCGCCGCGAACGGGCGCAGCGCCGCGGGCCCGGCCAGGTCGAGGACGGGTTCGTCCGGCGAGCCCAGCGCGCGGGTCAGCGCTGGATCACCGCCGGGGCGGGCGACTAGGGCGTCGAGCAGCGGCGCGAGGGTCATGTGATCCGTCCCGTGCCTCTCCAGTGCTAGCGAATCCGGTGCCGACGGACTACGCGGCGGCCACGGCGATGCGGCCAGACGGCGGCCGACTCCGGTTGCAACAGCGATCCGACAGACGGTATTGCCGGCCGTGAGGATTGCCGGCTGTGGGAACCGGACGGAGGACAACCTCCGCCGGCGGGCCGACCACCCCCGCTGGGCACCGGAGAGGATGTACCCCGGATACGGAGCCACCCTGGGTGCGGAGGCGTCCCGGATGCAGCCGTCCCCGGCGAGGTTCCCGGGCGGCGGGGTCGATATGACCAGCCTACGGCAGGGCGTCCGATCGAGATGCGGGCGCCGTGTCACGGATCGACGTACAGTCGTCAGACGCCCGGTTTGCCACCGGCGACAGATGCTGACGTAAGGGTCGACTTGTCCACCACGCGACGCCGTGACGTCCACCAGATCGGTGATGTCGCCGAGCGAGTCGGGCTGTCCCTGCGCACGGTTCGGTACTACGAGGAAGCCGGGCTCCTGATGCCGGTCGGTCGGACGGTGGGCGGCTTCCGCCTCTACGACGACGACGCGGTCGACCGGCTCTTCCTGATCAAGAAAATGAAGCCGCTCGGCTTCACCCTGGAGGAGATGCGCTCCCTGCTCGTGCTGCGCGACGAGCTCGAGGAGGCGGACCTGCCCGCCGAACGGCGCGCCGAGCTCCAGGCCCGGCTGGCCACCTGGGTCGCCCTCGCCGAGGAGAAGCTGATCACACTGCGCGAGCAGGTGCAGGTGGCCGAGGCGTTCGTCGGTGGACTCCACGACGACGCCGGCCGCTCCGGCGCCATCTGACCGGCCGCACGCCGCGACCCGGGGTCGCGGGTGGGTGTTACCAGAGCCGTTTGTAGGTGTCCGCCGAGCGTGGGTGGCGGTTGGGGTTGAGCAGGGACGAGTGGACGTTGCCCGGGACGTCGTCGCTGAAGTACGCCTCGTAGGCGAGGATGTCCGCGTTGCGCTCGAAGATGCTGTACATCCGCTCGATGTAGACCGGGTTGTCCCCGCCCGCCTGGCCGACGGCACCGGCCTTGGTGTTCTGCTGGCTGACCACACCCCACTCGGGCACCGAGAACAGCTTGTTGTGCCGGCGGGCGAAGCTGATCACCTGGCACAGGCCTTCGGTGGCGTCGCACTGGGCGTCGAAGGCGCTGAGGGTCGGGCTCGGCGGGTACTGGTCGTAGCTGTCGATGCCGATGACGTCGACGTACTGGTCACCCGGGTAGACGGCGAAGGCGCTGCGCGGCCCGTGGGCGTTGATGTTCCAGTCGATGCGGACCTTCGGGCTCGTCGCCTTGATCGACGACGAGGCGTTGCGGAAGCACTGCACGTAGGCCGTCGGGTTCGCTGAGGCCCGCCAGGCGAACCAGTCGCCGTTGAACTCCCAGCCAAGGCGGACGAACGAGTCCCCTCGACCCTCGTTCACCAGCCACCGGCCGAACTGGCGCCATTTCGCGTTGTAGTCACCAGCGGCACAGTCAGTGAGATTTCCCAGCTCCGAGCCCTCGACCGGAAAAAGGGGAACGCTGACGACCAGGGTGCCGGCGAAGTTTGAGAACGTCGACGCGCTGCGGCCGATCCAGGGGTTCACGATCGCGTCCCAGCTGTTTCGGTCCGTGTAGGTGACCACCACGTCCACCGGCCGGCCGCGGAACTGCGCCCACGCCGTCGCCTCCGCCACCGTGTGCGCGGCCACCCCGCTGGGGAAACTCCCCGCGGTCGCCGCCCGCGCCACGCGGGTCACCTGCCCCGATGGCGGGGCGACCGCACCGGATCCGGGGGCGGGCTCGGCCGAGACGGGTGCCGGCGGCGGCACGGCGGCAGGCGAGGGTGCGGCGGACGGAGTCGGCGTGACCGGGGCCGCGTCCACGCTCGCCGGGCTGTTCTGGGCCGGCCCGAGCATCCAGGCGACCAGGGCCAGCACCGCCGCCAGGGCGACCAGGCCCACCGGCAGGTACGGGTGCCGCCCGGGCTTCGCGCCCCAGTGCTCGATGATCCAGTCGGTGACCCGGTGTGGCAGCGATGCGTCGGCCGCCGGCTCGGTCCGCGGCGGCTGCGCGGAACCACGCCCGTCCCGGACGGGGTCGGCGATGGGCAGCACCCCGGTGACGTGCCCGCCGGCGGACCCGGGCCGCGAGCGCTCGGGCCGAGCACGGTCAGGCCGGGCGCGATCGGACCGGGTGCGGTCGGACCGGGTGCGGTCGGTGGCCGAACGCCGCTGCCGCGGCCGCTCCGGATGTTCCTGCGCCCACCCGGTCTGCTCCTGCCCCCGCCGCGACCGCTCCGGCTGGTCGTCCGACCGCTGGGCACGCTCCGGGCCGGTCACCGGCCGCGAGGACCGCTCCCGCGCGGCGGTGCCCTCCCCGGGGGCCCGCTCGCGAGCGCCGTCTCCGCGACGGGCCCGCTCCGAGGCCCGCCGATCACGGCCCGGCTGATCGCCCCGCCGATCACGGCCCGGCTGATCGCCCCGCCGATCACGGCCTGGCCGGTCACGTCGGTCAAGGCCCGGCTGGTCGCCGCGCCGATCAGGGTCCGGCTGGTCGCGGGGGGCACGGCCCGGCTGATGGTTCCGCTGGTCACGGCCCGGCCGTTGGCTCCGCTGGTCGCGATCCCCGCGTTCGCGCGCGCCCTGCTCCGGCCGGGACGGCGGGAGGATCATCGTCTCGTCTGCGCGTTCCCCGCCCGGCCGGGTGGGCCTCGGTCCGCCGGGCCGCGGCTCACCTTCCCAGTCTCGCCGCTGGAAATGCTGGGTGGCGAGATCACCGGGCGGCCACGTCGAGGACGGTGACTCCGACGGTGGCGGCGGTGGCACCCGCGAGCTCGGTGCCGAGAACGGCGGTGCCGCCGGCGGCGGGACCCGTGCGGGCGGTGCCGAGGATGGCCGTGGCTCGAAGGGCGGCGGGGTCCACGGGGCGGGACGGGAGGGCTCGCCGGCCCAGTCCGGCTCATCCCAGTGCCCCGCCGCGCCGGGACGCCCGTCCGCGCCGCGGTACGGATCGCGCCCGTGGCCGGACTCGCCGTACCCCGACGTGGGCTCACCGACGCCGCGACCCGCGGGCCGGCCGGGTCCGGACCGGTGCCGTTCAGGCTGACGCTGGCGCTGTTCGCCCTCGCCGGGGCCAGGACGGTCGGATCCGGGGGCGTCCCATCCGGGCACGTCCCATCTGGAGTCGCGATCGCGCCGGGACCCGCTGTGGCCCCGTCCGCGTTGGCCGGACTCGTGGTCATCGGGCCATTCCGCCCCGGACTCGCCGCGCGCCCCGGACTCGCCGCGCGTGGCGGATCCCGGGTAGGCCGGGCCCTCCGGGTAGGGGGCGATCGGCGCGGCCGGCGAACGGCGGCGCGCCGGCCGGCGCCGGGAGGAGAGCATCTCGGGGTCAAAAGGTGAGCCGGGAGCCCTGCCGGTGGCCGGCTGGGCGGGAGGGGCGGGAACCGCGGCCGCTCCAGCGGGCGGCGAGGCGGAGGTGGCGCCGGTGGCGGCCGTTGCTCCGGTGGCCGGGCCGGGCCCCGGAACCTCGTCACCGCGCCGATAGACCCCGATCGACCAGTCGGACGTCGGCCGGGTGCCCGCGGGGCCGTCGTCGACGACCCATTCACCGGTCGGCACGTCGGCCCGGCTCGCGCGGGTCAGATCGGGGCGGCCGTGGCCGTGCCACTCGTCAGGCGGCATGGGATCCACCCCCGAGTGCGTCGTCCCGCCGAACCAGGGCCTGAATCATGTTGAGTCGTTTACTAAAAGTAAAAAGTATGGCCGAGAGCATGGATCTTACCTCCCGGCCGACGTAGAGAAAGACAACGGTATAGGCGCGCCGAGGCCAGCGACCGCGCAGGCCGGGGGATGGACATGGAGACGACGGACCGCGTCCTTCATCCCAGGACATCCGACAAACCGTAACAAGGACGACGCACACCGGTGCCAAAGGGACCGCGGAAGAGCCCTCGCGCACCGGCACTCACGTCAACGTTGACAGAGCCGTCCGGCCGGGTGGACGGGGTCCGACCCGCCCATGCTGACCAGGTACTCCGGGACCGTGGACCGGCACGGAAGGGGCGGTACGGTACCGTTGCCGCGTCGCGCCCGGCGCTCAGGTCGGCGGTTGGCCGCCGTCACGCGCACACGCGATCAACGCGCAGGAGAACACGCGAATACGCGATCACACAACAGTGGACCAGGAAACTCCGCGGACCGACTGGAGGACACCGCACGTCCGCCCCCGACAGGTGACGGGCGTCGCGAGCTGCACATCCTCACGCTCCGGCGGCTGGCGACCGTGCCGGCCGGCAGGAGCCGCGCCGGCCGAGTCCGAGGGGAACCGGGCCCGCCGTCGGGAACGGACGGCCGCACCGGCCAGCGCCCGACGCGGGAGACGACCCCTCCCGCGGCCGGTACGCACCGGCGGAGCCGGTGAGCCGGTACGGCCAGTGGCACGGACCCCGTCACAGCCCCGCACCGGCTCTGCCTCCGGCACCTGGCCCATCCGGCACCGAGCCATCCGCCCCCGGGCCCGCCGGGGCACTGACACGGGAGACGCGACAGCTTTGACCACCGAGACAACCCGAGCTCTCTCGACGGATGCCGCAAGCGTCGACCCGCGCGACATTCCGGTCGTCATCCTCTGTGGCGGCATGGGAACCCGGCTGCGCGAGGCCAGCGAGAAGCTCCCCAAGCCCCTGGTCGACATCGGCGGTAAGCCGGTGCTGTGGCACATCATGAAGACCTACGAGCACTACGGTTTCCGCAAGTTCGTGCTGTGTCTCGGCTACAAGAGCGACCTGATCAAGAACTACTTCCTGGCCTACCGCCAGCAGGTCGCCGACTTCACGCTCAAGCTCGCCGACGACCACACACCGCAGTTCCACAACACCGCCGGCGACGAGGACTGGGAGGTCACCTTCGTCGAGACGGGACTGCTCACCGGGACGGGCGCCCGCCTGCGCCGGGTGGCGCAGTACCTCACCGGCCCCCGCTTCATGATCACTTATGGTGACGGCGTCGGCGCCATCAACGTGGCGGACGTTCTCGGCGACCACATCCGGTCCGGCCGGATCGGCACGGTCACCGGCGTGCGGCCGTCCAGCCGTTACGGCGAGCTGGTCACCGAGGGCAACGCCGTCACGCAGTTCGCCGAGAAGCCCCCGGCGACCGGCTGGGTCAGTGGCGGCTACTTCGTCTTCGAGCGCGAGTTCGTCGACAAGTACCTCGACGATGACCCGTCCACGATGCTCGAGCGCCACCCGCTGCAGCAGCTCGCCCGGGACAACCAGCTCACCCTGCACACGCATGAGGGGTTCTGGATGGGCATGGACACCTTCCGCGACTGGACCGAGCTCAACCAGCTGTGGGACGCGGGCACGGCGCCGTGGCGCGTCTGGGCCGACTGACGGAACCGGACGCCGCTCCCATGAGTACCACGCCCCTGAGTACTGCGCCCATGACCACCGCCGGCATCGACGCGGTCGGGCGCCGCCTGCACGACCTGGTCGCCGCCCTCATGCCCCCCATGCGCTCCATCACCGGCAGCGGGGTGCGGGCCACCCTGGACCTCGTGCGCGCGGCGCTGCCCGCGCAGATCCCGTTCACCGTGCACGAGGTGCCGTCGGGCACGCCCGTGCTGGACTGGACGGTCCCGCGGGAGTGGAACGTCGCCGGCGCCCGGCTGGTCGGGCCGGACGGGCGGGTCGTCGTCGACGTCGCCGACAACCCCCTGCACCTGCTCGGCTACAGCACGCCCGTGCGCGCGAGGATGCCGCTGCACGAGCTGCGCCAGCACCTGTACTCGATGCCGGACCGGCCCGACTGGGTCCCCTACCGGACGTCCTACTACAACGACGCGTGGGGCTTCTGCCTCACCGACCGCCAGCTCGCGGCGCTGCCCGACGGCGAGTACCAGGTCGAGATCGACACCTCGCTCACCGACGGGTCGCTGACCTACGGCGAGATCGTGCTGCCCGGGACCACCGACGAGGAGTTCCTCGTCACCACGCACACCTGCCACCCGGCGATGGCCAACGACAACTCCTCCGGCATCGCCGTGGCCGCCGAGCTGGCGTCCGCGCTGGCCGCGCGGGAACGCCGGTTCACCTACCGGCTGCTGTTCATCCCGGGGACGATCGGCTCGATCACCTGGCTGGCCCGCAACCCGGCGGCGGTCGGGCGGATCCGGCACGGCCTGGTGCTCACCGGCCTCGGTGACCGGGGCACGCCGACCTACAAGCGCAGCCGGCGCGGCGACGCGGTCGTCGACCGGGCGGCGGCGCGCGCGCTCGCCGAGACCGGACGTCCGCACCGGGTCGTCGGCTTCTCGCCCTACGGCTACGACGAGCGCCAGTTCTGCTCGCCCGGCTTCGACCTGCCGGTGGGCCGGTTCGGCCGCAGCCAGCACGGCGAGTACCCGGAATACCACACGTCGGCCGACAACATCGACTTCGTGACGCCGGAGTCGCTGGCGGACTCGTTCGCCATCCTGAACCGGACGATGGAGATCTGCGAGGCCGACCGGGTCTGGCGCAACACCTCTCCCTACGGGGAGCCCCAGCTCGGCCGGCGCGGGCTGTACCGCTCGATCGGCGCGACGATGAACCGCGCGTCGATCGAGATGGGCCTGCTGTGGGTGCTCAACCTCGCGGACGGCACCCGCACCCTGCTCGACATCGCCGAGCGGGCCGAGCTGCCGTTCGACGCGGTCGCCAACGCCGCGGACGCGCTGGCCGGCGTCGGCCTGCTCACCGAGGACGGCCCGGCCGTCGACTCGCCCGACACCGCTCCCATCGCCGCTCCCGCCACGGTCGCGCCGCCCGGCACCGTCGCCGCCGCGCCGGAACCCGCGGTAGTGATCAGGTGAGTTCGGCGGAATCGGCTCAACCTGCTCAATCGGCTCCCGGCGGGCCGGCCTGGGCGATCGTGCTGGCGGCCGGTGGCGGCACCCGGTTCGGCGGACCCAAGCAGTTCTCCGACCTGGGCGGGCTCCCGCTCGTGGCGCATCCCGTCCGGGCGGCCGCGGCCGCCTGCGACGGGGTCGTCGTGGTGCTCCCCGCGCCCCTGCTCGACCGGTGGGCTCCGCCGGACGGCGTGCGCGCCATCCCCGGCGGCGCCACCCGCGCCGAGTCCGTCCGGGCCGGGCTGGCCGCCGTCCCGGCCGAGGCCGGGGTGATCGTGGTGACCGACGCCGCGCACCCGCTGGCCACCGCCGCGCTGTACCGCTCGGTCGTCGCGGCGGTGCGTGCGGGCGCGGACGGCGCCGTGCCCGGCCTGCCGCTCACCGAGGTCGTCAAGGGGGTCCTGGCCAGCGGCCCGGACCTCGTCACCGGGGCCTCGCTGGCGCGCGAGACGCACCGGCTGGTACAGACCCCGCACGCCTTCCGTGCCGCCGCCCTGCGCGCCGCGCACGCGGGCGCGGTCGAGGCCGTGGAGGACTCCGCCATGGTCGCCGACGCCGGCGGACGGGTGGTCGTGCTCCCGGGCGAGCCGGCCAACATCCACGTCACGACGCCGGAAGAGCTCGAGATCGCCCGGCTGCTTCTCATCCACGTCCAGAGCGAGGGGGAACCCGATGAGCACGGTGCTGCTCGACTCAGCGCTGTCCGATGACGAAAGGCGCGCCAAGCTGTACGCGGGCGAGCTGTTCGTCTACTCGCCGCGGCCCAGCACCACGGCATTCGTCGAGTTCACCCGCGAGCTGATCCGGGACGCCTTCGGTGACCTGGACCCCGAGACGGCGCAGCACCACATGCCCGTCGAGGAGTACGCCGCCCTGCTCGCCGACCTGAAGCCGCGTTTCATCCACCACCCGACCTGCAAGGAACTCCTGCCGGCGATGCTCGCCGAGCTGGGCTGCGACATCAGCAAGACCTACTTCGACGTCCCGCGGCTGCGGACGTCCACCAGCGACGACTACCTGACCTCGGGTATCGCCTACGCCTTCCACCCGCACCGTGACACCTGGTACTCGGCGCCGTTCTGCCAGCTCAACTGGTGGATGCCGATCTTCGACATCGTCCCGGAGAACGGGCTGGCCTTCCATCCCCGCTATTTCACGCAGGGAGTCAGGAACAGCTCGCGCACCTACAACTACTACGAGTGGAACAAGACGAACCGCGCGTCGGCCGCCAAGCACATCAAGACCGACACGCGCGTGCAGCCGAAGCCCGAGGAGGAGGTCGAGATCTTCCCGCAGACGCGGGTCGTCGCCCCTCCCGGCGGAATGCTGGTCTTCTCCGGCAACCAGCTCCACTCCTCGGTGCCGAACACCTCCGGCCGCACCCGGTTCAGCATCGACTTCCGCACCGTGCACTACGACGACGTGGTGAACCACGTGGGCTCGGTGAACGTCGACTCCGAGTGCACCGGCACGACGATGCGCGACTACCTGCGCGGCACCGACCTCAGCCGCATCCCCGAGGACATCTGCCTCAGCTACGACACCGCTCCCCCGCTGCCGGACGCGATCCTCGTCTACGAACCCCAGACCACCGCGTGACAGCCGCCGACAAGGACACAGTCCCGCCGGCGGGCCGGGTGGCCGGCGCGGCCGGGAACACGCGCCTGCCGGCCGGCCGGGTCGCGGTGGTCACGGGCGCGTCGAGCGGCATCGGTCGCGCCGTCGCCGCCCGCCTGGCCGCGGACGGCGCGACCGTGCTGGCCCTCGGCCGCGACCAGGCCCGCCTGGACGCCCTGGCCAAGGAGGCCGGCGTGGCCACGACAGACGGCGCGGCCTCCGGCGCCGGGACGCTCGTGCCGGTGCGCCTGGACCTGACCGACACCGCAGCGGTGGACCGGTTCGCCGCGGACACCGCCAGCCGGTACGGCCGGGTGCACCTCCTCGTCCACAGCGCGGGGGGCTACCTCACCTCCCGGGTCGAGGACGCCTCCGTCGACGACTTCGACACCCAGTACGCCGCGAACGTCCGCGGCCCGTTCGCCCTCACCCAGCGCCTGCTCCCCGCCCTGCGCGCGGCGGCATCGGAAAGCGCGCCCGAGACGTCGGGCGCGGCGGAGGAGCCGGGCGCCGACGTGATCGTCATGAACTCGTCGCAGGGGGTCCGGGCGGGTGCCGGCACCAGCCAGTTCGCGGCCACCCAGCACGCGATGCGGGCGGTCGCGGACAGCCTGCGCCAGGAGGTCAACGCCGACGGCATCCGGGTGGTGACCCTCCACCTCGGCCGGACGGCGACGCCCCGCCAGGAGACCATTTTCCTGCGCGAGGGCCGGCCCTACCGGCCCGAGCTGCTGATCCAGGCCGACGATGTGGCGGACCTGGTCACCTACCTGACCCGCCTCCCGCGCACCGCCGAGATCACCGAACTACACCTGCGCCCCGCCAAGAAGAGCTACTGACCCGATCCCCGGAGGCCGGACCGGCTCCGCCCCGGCTGAGCCGCGGGGCGGAGCGGGTGGTCAGGAGGAGCCGGGGTCCCCGGTCAGCGGAGCGGCTCCGGCCGGGGTCGAGGTCCCGGCGCCGGCCTGCGCGGCGCTCACCCGCGGCCCGAACAGCTCGAGATAACGCTTGGCGCTCTCCGGGTTCGCGGTCGGGTTGTGCAGCGACGAGCCGACGTTCTCGGTCTCGGCCGGTGAGGCGCTGTAGTAGCCCTCGTAGGCCAGGATGTCGCGGTTGGCGACGAACAGCTCGTACATCTTCTCCACGTAGAACGGGTTGTCGCCGCCGCCGCCCGTGGAGCGGACCAGGCCCCACTCGGGGACGGCGAACTGCTTGCCGCGCTCGCGTGCGGCCGCCGCCACCGAGCACGCGCCGGAGGCCCGGTTGCACTGGTTGTTGAAGATCTTCTGCGTGGCCGACGCCGGGTAGGAGTCGTAGGCGTCGATGCTGATGATGTCGACGACGTCGTCGCCGGGGTAGGCGTCCCAGACGTTGTCGCCGTTGGGCATGGTGTCCCGGTGCGCGGTCATGTTCCAGTCGATCCTCACCTGGGGGTCGGTCGACCGCATCGCGGCGACCGCCCGCCGGAAGCAGGTCTTCCAGGCCACGGTGTCGCGAGGATGCCACCAGAACCAGTCGCCGTTGAACTCCCAGCCGAGGCGGACGATCGCGTCCGGCCGCTCGTTACGGATCATCGTGGTGCCGAAGTCGCGCCAGTGGCTGTCATAGTCCCCGCGGGCGCACGCCGCCTCACTGCCGCTCTGCGGGAACAGCGGCTGGGCGACGGAGAGCTTGCCCGGGTAGGTCCCGGGGCGGAAGTCGGACATCGGCCAGTCGGCCTGGGTGATGGTCTGCCAGTTCGTTCGGGCGGTGAAGACCATCGCGATGTCGGTGGGCCGGCCGATCCACTTCTCCCAGCCGGCGAGGTCGTTCGGCGGGTTGGCGTTCGCGCCGGAGACCCAGCTCACGCCGCCGGTGGTCGGATGCGTGGTCGGGGGCTCGTCCTCCCCACCGGTCAGCACGACGATCCCGACCGCCAGCAGGACCACGGCCATCGCCGCGCCGATGCCCCCGAGCAGCAGGACGCGGCGCCGACGCCCCGGCTGGCCGCCGGCGGGACCCGCCGCCCACTTGGAGCGAGGGCCGCGACGGCCGCCTGCCCGCGGCGACCCGGATGCCTGGACGTCGCCGGCGTGCTGGGCGTCACCGGCGTGGTCGTCGGACGAGTCCCGCGGTGGCCCCTCGCCGGACGAAGAACCTGGGTCGCCGGCATCCCCACGGCGATGTTCCACGCCCCCACCTCCGTCGACGACGCGCCGCCCGCGCCCTGGTGACTGTCTGATGACGTGCGGTCGACGGAGCACCGCAGTGACCGCGATCCCGGTCGTGCTCCGCCCTGGCCACGCCCGCGCCGACGTGGCCACACCGACCTGGCCGTATCCGGCCCGCCGCTAGGCCTGCTCGCTCGCCTCCCGACGAACGGGCGGCACCTGTACCCCGAGGCGATCGGCTCGACCAACGGGCCGGTCACGTCATCGGAGACGTCCGTTTCCTGCCCCCCTGACCGCCCAACGGGGTGCGAGCTCGACCGGTTCCCCGGCGAGGTACGCATCATGGTCAGTTCCTTGCGCCTCTTGCTACTCGCACATTATTCACAGGACCGCTAGATCAATACGACACGCTCCCCCGCAACCACCTGTCGTAACCATGACGCCACGTGAGGTTTACTAACGATACCCGGTGGAGTAGGGCCCGAGCGGCCCACCCGAGAGGGCAATCCGCCCACGGATACACTGTCGCCCCGAGCCGACACCAGACCCTCGGGTGGAAGAACCCCGCCGACCACTGACCCTCCGTCCGCACCCCCGCATGAACCCGGGTCGGACCAACCGGTGGTGTACCGACCAACGGGGTGGGGCCGACCGGCCCCGAGGCGGCCCGGCAGTGCGAGAGCGACCGGCCGTACCCGGTGGACGACGGTGTTGACGCGGTCGTCCCGACCGGGGACGACGGCGCGGGCGAGACATCCGACGCGGCAGAAACGGGGGCGGGAACTGGTGGTCACCACCACCCTCACCACGAGGATTCCACGCTCGTGGGTGATCCCCACCTCGGAGGCCGCCGACCGGCGCCCGGAGAACGCGCGGATCCTCAACACCCTGACGGTCCTGCTGTTCTGCAACATCTTCCTGCAAAGGCTCGCCATCCCCGTGGCGGGCGCCCAGCTCCAGCTCATCCTGCCGATCACCATCGTCGGCGTGATCGTGATGATGAGCCGCGGCGACATCCAGGTGAACGTCGGCCGCCTGCGCGCCTACCTGCTCGCCATGACCGCCTGTTGCGCGGCCGGCCTGGTGTCCTTTCTACGCGAGCTCGACGACACGGCCCTCACCTCACTCATCCTGCTTTTCGGCACCTACATCCCGCTGTGCTTCGGGCTCGCCCCCGCCGACTCGCGCGCGCTGTTCCCCAAGCTGCTCGACCGGTTCGTGAACCTCACGACGATCCTCGCCGGGGTCGCGCTGTTCCAGTTCGCCATCCAGCTCGTGGGCTGGCAGTACACCGACGTCCTGAGCGTCATCCCGGCCGACTTCCGGATGCACGGGTTCAACACCAGCTACCCCGTCCAGTACGGATCGAGTCTCTACAAGTCGAACGCCTTCATCTGCCTCGAGCCGTCCTTCTGCTCGCAGTTCCTCGGGTTCGGCATCGTCGTCTGTGTCCTGCGCAGCGGCAGCTGGTGGCGCTACGTGATGTACGTGCTCGCCCTGCTATCCACGGTCTCGGGTACCGGGGTCCTGCTGCTGGCCGCCGCCCTGGTGCTGCTGTCGGTACACAAGGGCGCCCGGTTCGCCACGACGGCGCTGGTCGGCGTGAGCATCGTCGTCCTCATCCTGAGCTTCACCCCGGCGGCCGATATCTTCGCCCAACGGGCGACCGAGACATCGTCGAACAACTCCAGCGGAAGCCTGCGGTTCGTCCAGCCCTATACCCGCACCTGGGAGGCGCTGGACAAGGATCCACTGACGGTCCTGTTCGGCTCCGGCCCCGGATTCGCCGACCGGGACGCCGCGGCCTTCTACCTGAAGACCAGCCTGCCGCTGAACTACGCCCTCCTCCCGAAGCTGGTACTGGAGTACGGCGTGATCGGGACGGTGGCGTTCCTGGCGTTCGTCATGGCCATGTTCGTACGCGGTTCGCCGTCGTTCGTATTGTCCGGGTCGGTCATCGTCTTCTACAGCATTCTGTCCGGTGGTCTACTGAGCCCGGTGGTCACCGCGCTCGGCATGCTGCTGGTCTCGTGGTTCACCGCCACGCCGGAGGACGAACGCTGGAGTCGAAGCCGGGAGAGCCCCCCGGCCGATCCCAGCTCACCACCCCGCCCGGTCGTCTGACACCGGCCCAGCGCTCCGCCTGAAGCCCTGCAGGGGCATCTCCTAGCACTGCGACAGCATCCGGGTGTGTCCTCGTCGTTGGCGGAGCGCCAAGATCGGCTGCGGTTCGGGGTGGTCGCGGTCTGAGCACGTTCCGGTTCCACGGAACACCAGGATCGACTGCGGCTCGTGGCGGCCGCGCCATCCGAGCCGGCAACGGGCAGAGGGGTGCTGGGGACCACGAAGAAGGCCGGAAGCGATAGATATTCACCCGTTTCCGCGCATGGCCCGCGCGGCCCCAGCCCTGGGCCTACGCTGCCCAGCCCCGCGCCCCGGCCCCGTGCCCCAGCCCCGGGTCAGCGCCGCCCAGGCCCGGCCGGCCCGTGCCTGCGCTGCCCCGACACCTACCCCCGCCGGCCCGCCCCCGCCGGCCTGAGCACGATCGTTTCGGGCGCGCGTATCTCCCCAGCCCGGACCGGCGGGTTCCCGGGCGGAAACAGCGAGGGGCGGGCCGGCCGGGACTCTGCCAAATCCCGGCCAACCCGCCCCTCATTCGGTGCGGTCCAGCATCCCCGCCGCCCGTGGGTCCCGGGCCTTGGGGGGTGGTGCCTCTTGCCGTGCCTGGCGGGGCCTGACCGCCGCCCGTCCTTCGTACCTCGGGGCGGCGGCCGGCCTCTGTGGTGTTTGTGTTGCCTGCTGCCGTCAGTGCCTGACTCAGCGCTTCGCGGGACGCGCGTAGCGGTCCGTCGCCTCGGTGTCACGGGGGGCGCGGCTGGCCGCCTCGCCGCCCACCGGTGAGGCCGAGGTGATCGACTCGACCGCGGCCTGCGGCGAGCCGCGCCCGCCACCCGCGTTGCGTCGCACCGCCGTGCGGCCGTCGTGCACGACACCCACGACCCGCTCGGCCAGGGCCGGCCAGTCGCGCGGCACCTGCTCGAGCTCCTTGAGGTTGGTGTCGGGCGAGGTGATGACGACGACGGCGTCCGCCTGGATCGCCGAGGCGGCGGTCATCGGCAGGTCCGCGAGCGCGGCGGTGACGAGGATGACGAGGTCCACCACAGGCGCGCGGTCGGCCAGGATGGGCGCGAGGCCCCCCGGGCGGGCGGCCCGGGCCGGCGAGACCCGGTTGTAGAGGATGTGGCCGCGGCCCGTCCCCGAGGAGCGGGCCAGGCAGGTCGGCTCGTGCGCCCAGCGGGGCAGCTCGGCCGAGGTGGGCCGGGGCAGCCCCTCCAGCGACGCGCGGACCTCCGACTGCGCCGAGGTGTCGAGGATCAGCACCACGCCCTGGTCGTCCGACCAGGCGGCGGCGACGGCGGCGACCAGCTCGGAGCTGAGGTCCGTCCGGGATGCCGGGGTGAAGGCCACCACCTTGCTGGTGGGTGACATCACCGCCGACATGGCCGATACCAGTGTCTCCGCCGCGTTCGCGCTCGTCCGGCTCGCCGGCAGGTCCGCGATGAGCGGCACGCCCATCAGGTCCGCCGAGTTGTGCGGGTCGAGGATGGTCGGGCGGCGCTGGTACATGATCCAGAGCCCGGCCGCGGAACCGAACAGGCCGAGCAGCGCGGCGACGAGGACGTTACGGAACAGGCTCGGCGCGACCTGACCCTCCGACCGCGACGGTTCGGCGAGCCGGATCGTGGTGGGCGCCGCGGCGACGTTCACACCGGCCTCGGTGATCCGGGTGTTGAGCGCCTTCACCTCGTCCTGGAGCACGAGACGCTGGTTCGTCAGCCCGGGGTCCGATGCCCCGCCTTCCTGGGTCTGGGCCTGCTGGTCGAGGCCCTGGAGCTGGGTTGCCTTCTCGTTCCGGATCCTGGTGAGCGTGTCGACCAACGTCTCGTCACCGGAGCCGGACTTCCCGAGCTGGGAGGTGTAGGCGGCCGTCGCGGCGTTGACGAAGTCGATCGCGGCCTGCTCGCTGGTGCCGGTACCGGTGATCGTGAAGAAGTACCCCTCGTCCGACGGGGTCGTCGTCAGGCGGTCCGCGACGTCAGCCCGGGTGATCTTCAGCTTGGCGGCGATCTCGTCCAGAGTCGCTGTCGAGGTCGCGAGCTGGGCCTGGGTCTGCACGAAGCGGCCCGCGTCGACCGAGTTCGCGCCAAGGGTCTGGTCCGAGGTGTCCAGGAAGATGCGCGAGCTCGCCTGGAACGTCGCCGCCTGCTGCTTGGATATGATCATCGCCAGCGCGGCCAGGATGACCACCGAGATGGCGATCACCATCCACCGCGGCTTGAGGATGCGGATCAGCGACGGGGCAGATGGGGCCCGGCCGGACTCCGTGCCCTGCTGAGAGGAGCGGCTCATGCGGCGCCCGCCTCAGGGCGCCAGGCGCGTGGCGAGGTGCCGGTCAGCCGCAGCTGGGCGAACGCTGACGCAAGCCCTTTGGGCGGCAGGTGAAGCGGAGTCAATTTGGGCCCCCCACAGGAGCGTCCGGCCCGGTCATCGGACCACGGCCAAGATCTGACGGAACCGATTTGTGAGCATAGCCGATAGCGCAAAGTAAGCGACTCATAGCGTGAGCGCAGGCTAGCGGCCAGGGTTTCGCCCGCCGCCTCGCGGTCCGTCGGCACCGCCGCGCTGTTCCGGTTCGAGCAGGTCCAGCGGCTCAGGATCATTGCGGTCCCGCTCGCCGGCCTGCGGCGACACCTCAACGGAGCTTCCGCGCGGGGGCGGGCCCTGCAGAACCGTGGTCCGCTCGACGTCCTCCTGCGCCGCCCCACCGGAGCCCGCGCCGCCGCGCGCGGGGGTTCCGTGCGCCTCGCCGCCGTGTGCCGGCCTGACATGTACCGCCTCGCCGCGGCTCGGACGACCGGATGGTGGTGGCGGCGCGAGCGCGGGCAGCCTCGACACCTGGGCCCGTTCCCGGCCGGGGCCCTCCCGTCCGGAGGGCTCGACGACCCGCACGTTCCCGGCCGGCAGGACGGCCCGGTCGGACATCCCGGTGTGATCGAACCTCTCGGCCCGGTCGGACGTCGCGATCTCCTCGAACGTCTCGGTCTGTTCGGGCGCCCCGACCTGGACGGACATCTCGGCCGCGTCGCGGGCGTCCGGTCGTCCGCGTGCGTGTTCGCGGACGATCCGGCGCAGCAGGATCCACCAGACCGGGGCGATGCCCCAGAACACGAGGTTGTACCCGATGACCGCGCCCGTGGCGTCCGCGAGCAGCAGGCCGAGAATCGGGAAGGCGAAGAGCATCGGCGCCATGGACAGGTTGATCCGGAACGTGATCTTGGTTCGGCCGAGCGCGTACATGATGCAGGCCGGCCCGGTCGGCAGCGCCGTCCCCGCGTAGTGGAACGCGGAGTACACGAGGATGTGGTGCGCCCCGGGCCAGGTGTCACCGAGCAGCGTTTCCCCGATGGCCGGGAATGCGATGAACAGCAGGCTCCACAGGCCGCCGACGCCGACCACGATCACCGTGAGCAGCACCGCCGCGCGCTCGCGCGCCCGCACGGACATGTCGATGCGGCGGGAGAGCTCCGGCACCGCGAAGCTGACGATGCCCACGCCGATGACGGTGGTCGGGCCGAGCAGCGTCCGCACGCCGTTCAGCGCCCCGATCGTCTCCTTGGAGCTGAGCAGCCCGATCAGCAGCATCGACGCCTGCAGCGCGCCCTGGACGGTGACGAACTCGGCCGCGAGGTTGGCCGCGTTGGCCCGGTTCTCCCGGACCCAGGTCAGCGCCCGCGACGGCGCCGGCCACAGACCGGCCTGCGCGACCCCCAGCAGCGCCGCGACCAGCGCGGAGATGCCCCAGGCGAGCAGCATCGGCGGCGAGGCCGTCACGCCCCGCTCGATGAGCACCGTCAGCCCGACCACCTGCACCAGGGCCCAGGCGACATCGTTCAGGAACGCGCCGAGGGGTTTGCCCATCGCGAAGAACACGTAGCGCCAGGCGTCCTGGAGCAGCAGGCCGGGCAGGACGAAGCCCACCACGACGAGGGCGGAGCCGACCGACCCACCGGCGACGGCCCCCACGCCGACGAGCACGATCCCCAGCAGTCCACCGAAGACCAGGCACGCTCCGGTGGCGGACGCGGCCGCGTACCGGAACTCGGACACCGACTTGCCCGAGTACGAGATCCCCAGCGGCAGGCAGCCACCCGCCCGGGAGATCCCGATGATCACCGAGAAGATGATGTAGGCGATCGCGAACGAACCGTACTCGGACGAGCTCACCTGCCGGGCGATCAGGAGCGAGACGGCGGCGTTGGTGGCGCTGGAGACACCCTGGTCGGCGAGGGTCCAGATCGCCTTCGCCTTCGTCGACCCGCCGCCTACGACGGCCTCCTCGGCGGCGGCCGGCCCGGTGCCCGGACGCTGCTCGGCCACCTCCAGCGCCCCGGTGCCGGAACCTCCGCCGCGTGCGTGGCGCGCCCGGCCGGGCCGGGCGGTTCCGTCCACCGGGTCGCCCTCGCCCGCGGCCGCTCCGGCCGCGCTCCCGGAGCTGGCCGGGCCGGCCCACCGGCCACCAGCCTGCCCTGGCCCCGTTCCGGCCCCCGAGCGCCGCATGACCTGCGTGCTCGCGGCGTCGGACTCCGGCCGGTTACGGCCGTAGAGACGCGGGATGTAGTCCGTCTGGTCGACGGCGGCGGCACCGTCCTCCATCTCCAGCCGGCGCCGCAGCGACGACAGGTCGATGGTGTCGGTGAACGCGTTGATGAAGTGGATGTCGGGGTTGCGGGCCGCGCCCTGCCGCCCGCGGCGCCCGCCACGGCCCTGCCCACCACGGCCCTGCCGGCCGCGGCCATCGCCGGCCCGGCTGGTCAGCGCGGTCTGGTCCGATCCGGCCGCGGCGCCGCCGCCCCGGCCCGGTGGGCGCGGCTCCCGTCGCCCCGTCGCCGACCATCCGCGCCCCGATCGTCGCGCGTCCCCCGCTCCGGCCGCGCCGACAGGGCCGGCAGGGCCGGCCGCGCCAGCAGGGCGCCCCTCGGGAGGCGCTCCCGCGGAACGCGGTGCGGCGGGCGGCGGCGGGGCCTGACGCTGATCCGCTGGCGACTGCCCGGCGGGCGACTGCCCGCCAGGCGAGTGGGCGCCAGACGAGTGGGCGCCAGACGAGTGGGCGGTCGGGGCCTGGGTGGCTGAGGGCGGTGTGGATGGGAGCTGGGTCGCCGGCGGGGGTGCGGCGGCACTCGGGCCGGCGACGTCGACCCGCATGAAGTCATCGCCCCGCCGGCCCGCCGGCGGCAGGCCGGGCGACGAGGTCCGCGGTGGTGACGTCCGTGGTGGTGGGGTCTGCGGTGATGGGGTCTGCGCCGGCCCGGCGCCGGGCGGCGGGGTGCCGGCCGGGCGCCCCGGCAGTGGCGTGCCCACCGTGAAGCCGCTCGGCGGAGCGGGCCTCGGCGTGGGCTGACGGGCCACGCCTCCCGGCGGAGGCGGTGCCTGCGGCCCGGTGGTACCCATGCGGACGGTGGTCTCGGGCGGAACCCATCCGCCGGACGGGGGCGCCCCGCCCGCCCGTTGCGCGGCACCCCGCTCGCCCTGTCCCGGCTGGTCGTGCCGGGCAGCAGGGTCGGTCGGGGTGCCGCCGGGGGCGGGCGTGTTGCCGGTGGAATGCCGGGGCATGGGGGTCCAGCCCGGCGGCGGCGTCAGCGCACGCGCCGCGCCCTGGTTCGGCGGCGTCCCGTCCGGCGGCCGGACGCCCGGCAGGGGCGTACCGCCCGGGCGGGGGGTGTAGCCGGGCGGCGGCGTGCGCCCGGGCGGCGGCGCCTGCCCGGGAGACGTGTAGCCGGAAGGCACGTGCCCTGCCGGTGTGTGACCGGGAGGCGCCTGCCCGGCCGGTGGGGTGTTCCCCGGGGCTGGCGTGCGGCCCGGGGGCGGAGTACGGCCCACCTCCGGCCGGTAGCCCGCTTCCGCCCGATGGCCCGGCTCCTGCCGACGGTCCGGGAGCGGCGTCCGGCCTGGAGGCGGAGTGTGCCCTGGAGGCGGAGTGCGACCCGGGGGCGGAGTGTGACCAGCCTCGGGCCGGTATCCCGGGAGCGGAGTGCGACCGGGGGGTGGGGTGCGGCCGTCCCGGTAGCCGGATCGGCCCTCCACCACGAACGGCTCGGGAACCGGCCGATGCTGCTCCGGCCCCCCGCGCGGATCAGTTCCAGTCCGCCCGTCAGCACCACCCCACTGGTCAGCACCACCGCGGGGATCGGTGGCGCCCCGCGGATCGGGCGTGCCCGGCAGGACGATCCGCGGCAGCGGAGTGTCGACGTGGACCTCCTGCTGCCGGGGATCGGTCGCGCCAGGCCGGGGCTGGGGCTCGTCGTTCCGGCCGGTCGGCCCGGTGCGCGGCTGACGCGGGGCGCGCGGCACGTACTGCGTGGTGTCGGCGTCGCCGGCGGGCGGCTCGGGCGGGAGGTCCGCGTCGTCCGCGCCGGCTGCCCTCGGCTCCATACCGAGATCGGTCACGCCCGACACCCCGTCCCGCCCGGGACGTCGAGGATGTCCGGGCCGCGGGGTGCTGGGCGCAGCCGGGGGGCTGCCGACGCTGATGTCATCGCTTCGTTGGGTTGGGCTCTCCTAGAGCACGACCGGACGGGGCACGGGTACGACGAAGCGGCCGCCCCGAGAGGCGTACTCCTCCTGCTGGGCCATGATCTCCTTCTTCACGTTCCACGCGAGCAGCAGCAGGTAGTCGGGCTGGCGCTCAAGCAGCACGGCCGGGTCGAGGATCGGGATCCGCGCGCCCGGGATGTACTTGCCCTGCTTGTGCACGTTCCGGTCGACGACGAAGTCGATCAGCGTGTGGTCGATGCCGGTCGAGTTCAGCAGGGTGGCGCCCTTGGCCGCCGCGCCGTAGGCCGCGATGGACTTCCCCTCGGCCTTCAGCGAGCGCAGCAGCTCGGTCAGCTCGCCCTGCAGCACGCGGACGTCGTCGCCGAAGCTGCCGTAGCGCTCGAACGTCCCGAGGCCGGCGGCGCGCTCCGCGTCCAGGACGGCCTTCACCGACCCGGTCGGCTCGGCGGCGCCCTGGTGCTGCATCCGCCAGCGCAGCGTCCCGCCGTGCAGGTCCGCGAACTCCTCGACGCCGACGAGCTGCAGGTCGTGGCGGCGCATGAGGGCGTCCACCGCGATCGTGGAGAAGTAGCAGAAGTGCTCGTGGTAGACGGTGTCGAACTCGTTGTGCGCCAGCAGCGCGCCGACCCCGGGGTTCTCGACGTCGACGATCCCGTCGTCGGCGAGCAGGATCGAGAAGCCCTCGACGAAGCTGTTGAGGTCGGGGACGTGCGCCATCACGTTGTTGGCGATGATGACGTCCGCCCGCAGGCCCTCGGCGACGAGCGTACGGGCGAGGTCGGCCCCGAAGAACTCCTCGCGGGTGGGCACGCCCGCCTTGCGCGCGGCGGCGGCCGGGCCGGGGGTCGGCTCGATGCCCAGCACCGGTATGCCGCGTTCGACGAACGCCTTGAGCAGGTAGCCGTCGTTGCTGGCGACCTCGACGACCAGGCTCTCCGGGCCGAGGTTGCGGCTCGCGATCAGGTCGATCACGTGCTTCTCGGAGTGCCGGACGAGCATGTCGGAGAACGACGAGAAGTACGGGTAGTCGGCGTCGAAGATCTCGTCGGCGGGGAGCACGTGGGTCAGCTGGACGAGCGCGCACTGCTCGCAGAAGCCGACCTCCAGCGGGAAGGCCGGGTCCACGGCGTCGAGGGCGTCCGCCTTCACGAGCCGGTTCGCGACAGGGGTGTCACCCAGCGACAGGAAGACACGCGGGGCGGGCCCGTCACACGATCGGCAGGCGGTGACCGGGGCGGCGACGCCTCCCGCGGCCGGGCTTCCTTCTGCTGAGGTTCCGGATGACATGCGTTCCCCTGTTCGAGGTGACCGGCGCGCGGTGACCGGTGAGCGGCGGTTCAGCTGGCGGCACTTCAGCTGGCTGTACTTCGGCTGACAACAGTTCGGGCTGCGGCCGGATCGGATCTAATGTGGCCTCGGTCGAGATGATGACGATGTCGGCGTGACGGCCGTCAGCCGCCTCCGGTCGACCGGTCACGGACCACCGACCCACCGACGACCGCGTCCGACCAGATCACCATGACGGGCGTGCGAACAGATCGATTTCCAGGTGGTCCGCTCGTACCCGTCCGGCCGTCCCGAACCACCCCCACATTACTCAGCGTTGCGAACAAACACGCCAGGTGCTGGATTCGGCCGCTTTCGCCGTCTCCTCCACGCTTCCCGCCTCGTGCCCGGGATGCCACCCCGACAGGCGCACATCACGGTGACGTGAGTGTCACACACGCACGGAGTTGACCTGACGCAAGCACGCCGGGCATCCCCACCCCGGGAAACCGGCCTGCCCAGCGGGCATGGCCGTTGCCGACGGGCCCGGGACGCGGATCCGGCAAACCGGATCCCCCCGTTCAGGTCTGGCCGAGCTGGATGAGCTCGTCACCCGGGGCGCCGGCGGGCAGCAGCGGCCAGCCGCGGTCCTTCTCCGAGATCACCGAGACGGGCAGCGGCCAGGCGATCCCGAGCCGGGGGTCGTCGAAACGGAGACCACGATCATGCCCCGGAGTGAACGGGACGTTCATCTGGTATGTGGCCTCGGTGTCGTCCACCAGGGTCTGGTAGCCGTGCGCGAGCCCGGCGGCGATGAACAACGCCCGGTGGTTGTCCGCGGTCAGCTCCACGGCCACGTGCTCCAGGTAGGTCGCCGAGCCGGGCCGCGAGTCGACGATGACGTCCAGCAGGGCGCCGCGGGTGCAGCGGACCAGCTTGGTCTCGCGCACCGGCTCGCCGGCCCAGTGCAGGCCGCGGATCGTCCCGGCACGGCGGTTGTAGGCGACGCTGCACTGCGCGACGGCGACCTCCAGCCCGGCGGCGGCGAACTCCTCCTGGCAGAAGGTGCGCGCGAACAGGCCGCGGTCGTCCGAGAACGCCTCGACGTCGACGATCGTCACGCCGTCGACGGCGGTGGGCGTGAGCTTCACCGGGCGGTCCAGAACAGCTCGGCGTCTACCTGGCCGGTGCCGATCAGGTACTGCAGCTGCTTGAGCCGGGTGTGCCCGCGGCCGGTGAACGTCTCGGTGTCGAGCTGGATGCGGCTGAACACCTCGTGGAGCTGCTCGGCTCCCTTGTGCGCGTCCCAGTCGCAGGAGAAGCCCGGGAGCTGGGAGGCGATCTTGTCGAACGACACCCGGTAGCTGCGGTTGTCCCCGCCGTTGTCGCCGAAGCTCAGCTTGCAGCCGGTGAAGACGGTGGCGACCGCGTCCGCGATCTCCTTCACCTGGTAGTTCTGCGCGCTGTCACCCACGTTGAAGATCTCGTTGTGGACGGCGTCGCGCGGCGCGGCGAGCACGCACCGGATCGCCTTGGCTATGTCCAGGCCGTGCACCAGCGGGCGCCACGGGGTGCCGTCCGAGGTCATCGCGATCTCGTTCGTGGTCCAGGCGACCCCGGCCAGGTTGTTCAGCACGATGTCGAACCGCATCCGCGGCGAGGCGCCGTACGCGGTGGCGTTGCGCAGGAACGTCGGCGAGAAGGTGTCGTCGGCCAGCGGCGCGACGTCCCGCTCGACGTAGACCTTGCACTCGGCGTACGGCGTCTGCGGGTCGACCGGCGAGGTCTCGGTCACGTCCTCACCCGTCGCGACGCCGTAGACGCTGCACGAGGACATGTAGACGAACCGCTGGACGCCGGCCTGCTTCGCCAGCTTCGCGAGCCGCACGGACCCCTGATGGTTCACCTTGTAGGTCACGTCGGGCGCCAGCGCGCCCAGCGGGTCGTTCGACAGCTCCGCCATGTGCACGACCGCGTCGACGCCCGCGAAGTCCTCGACTGTGAGGTCGCGCAGGTCCTTGTCGATCGTGTACGGGACACGGTCCGTGCCGCGGTAGAGCCAGCCGTACTTGTAGTAGCCGGTGTCCACCCCGACCACCTCGTGGCCGTCGCGCAGCAGCTCCGGGGCAAGCAGGCAGCCCAGGTAGCCCTCCGTGCCGGTGACGAGCACCTTCATCCGAGAGTCCTCCCGATCTCGACGAGGGCACGCGGGGTTCGACGACGGCCCTGCGCTCCGACCACAGAAGGTACCGAGAGGGCCGGAGGCGCCCGCCAGTGACGCCCCACTGTGCTCCTGTCCGTCTGACGACGAACACTCTGCGCATACCGGAGGCCCACCGGCCATTCCCCGCCGAGGCCGCCGACCCTGCCCACCCTCCCCCGTACGGATATGACCTACATCACGTCATGTAGCCGACGTGTGTCTTGGTGAACCGACGGCCTGTCGACTCGCAGACAAACGACCGCACAACACCGAGGATGTGGAAAGCTCGCCTACGGACATGGTGTGTGCGTGTTCGTGGCGTGATGCGTATCCCCCGGTCCGCGCCGCGCGGAGCGTCCGAAGGCAGGTCAGGTAGTGATGGGTCACCGAGGCGGCGCCAGCGGGGCCCGGGCCGGGCGGCGCCCGTCGGCCGGAGTCGCCGGCGGGGTGCTGACGGCGGTGCTGTCGGCGGTGCTGCTGCCCGGCGCCGCGGCCGTCGCCACGGCCGGCACAGCGACCGCCGCGACGCCCCAGCAGGCTGTCCCGGATGCGAGCGCCCGGCCGGCCCCGCGGGCCGCCCCCGCGCCGACGGCCGCGGCGCCGGGCCGCTCCCCGTCGGGCGGGCTGCCGTCCAGCGGGTTCTCGTCCACCAACGAGCAGTGGTACCACGAGAGCCTCCGGCTCGCCGAGGCCCACCGGGTGAGCCGCGGCAGGGGCGTCATCGTGGCGATCATCGACGGCGGGGTGGACGCCACCCATCCGAAGCTGAGCGGGCAGCTCCTCTCCGGCGCCGGGGTCGGTGCGGACGCCGCTCTCGACGGGCTGCGCGACGACGACCCCGACGGCCACGGCACGGCCATGGCCGGGCTGGTCGCCGCCCGCGGTGACGTCGGTGACCCGGCTGTGTGGGGGGTCGCGCCCGAGGCGAAGATCCTGCCGATCTCCACCGGCGAGGAGGCCGACTCCGAGGAGGTCGCCCGTTCGGTGCGGATCGCCGTCGACCGGGGGGCGGGCGTGATCAGCATGTCCCTCGGCTCGGTGGGGCGGGCGACGAGCGCGGAGGAGAGCGCCGTCCGCTACGCGCTCGCGCACGACGTGGTCGTCGTGGCCTCGGCCGGCAACACCGAGCCGGGCGACACCGAGGTGAACTCCCCGGCGAACATCCCGGGCGTGATCGCCGTGACCGGATCGGACTACCGCGGGATGTTCTGGGGCGGCTCGGTCCAGGGGCCGGAGGCCGTCCTGGCCGCGCCCGGACCGGGCATCCGGGCTCCGGTGCCGACCAGGGTGTCGCCCGACGGCCTGGACACCGGAGGCGGCACCAGCAACTCGGCGGCGATCGTCGCCGGGGTGGCCGCGCTCGTCCGCGCCGCGAAGCCCGGCCTGGACGCACCCAACGTCATCAACCGCCTGATCCGCACCGCGCTCGACATGGGCCCGGTGGGGCGCGACAGCCAGTATGGCTTCGGGCTGGTCGAGCCGGTGGCCGCGCTGACCGCCGAGCTCCCCCTCGTGGACGGGAACCCGCTGCTCACCGCCCCGATCCCACGCACCGGCAGCAGCGCGGACGGCGGCAGCGGGGCCGGGGGCGGCGCCACCCCCGACGGGGCCATCCCGGCCCTGCCGACACCGCCGCTGCCCGCGGCCGCCACTCCCCCCGTCGCCGCGGCCAGCCCCGACGAGGGTGGGGACGGCCCGTCCGCGCTGACCTGGATCGCCGGGCTCGGCCTCGCGGCGTCGGCGGGTGTTCTGCTCGGGGCGCTGGCGTACGTGCTGGCCGGCGCCCGGTTCGCCGCGACGCCGGGCCGCCGCCGGGTCACGGCCGGGGTCACGGGGCCGGGCGGTGGCCAGCACGCGACGGCGGCCGTCCCGCCGGCCCCACCGCATCCGGCCGGGCCGGCGGCGGGAGGCCCGCGCACCCCCGGTGGGGGCGTTCCCGTCGACACCCGCGGGTGGCGGACACCGCACTGACGCTCGGGACGTCCGAGGCGTCAGTGTCAGCAGGCCCTGGCGTCAGCAGGGCCCTGGCGTCAGCGCGGCGGGGGGCCGACCAGCAGGCCCTTGATGTAGGCGGCGTGCTCGTCGGCCGTGGCCCTGCGGCCCCGCACCCGGGAGAGCACCGTACGGCCCGCGTAGCCGGCGACGAGCATCGAGCGCATCACGTTCACCCGCGCCGGGGCATTGTGCTTGCGCAGGTAGCGGACCATCGAGGCGCCGCGCATCTGCAGCATCCACGTCTTGCCGGCCCCGGAGCCGCCGGCGCCGTGCGGGACGAGCAGGTCGGTGCGCAGCTGCTGGCGCATCCCCGCCTCGCGGATCGCCCGGCCCAGCGCCATGTCCTCGTTGTAGACGTAGAACGTCTCGTCGAAGCCGCCGAGCTCGAGGAACGACTGCCGGCGGACGGCCATGCAGGCCCCGGTCAGCCACTCGGGGCTCATCGGCCGGTTCGGCGTCGGACGGGCGAACAGCGCCGACGACGGGGCGATCTTGTGGGCTCCCAGGACGTGCATGAGCACCCGACGGGGGGTCGGCTCCCAGCCGCCGTTGCCGAGCTCGGGCTTGTCGTCCTGCCCCTTCATGGTCGCCGCGCTCACGACCAGGCCGGGGTCGCCCTCGAGGTCGGCGACGAGCGTCCTGATGACCTCGACGGTCGGCCGGCTGTCCGGGTTGCCCAGCACCACGTAGTCGTACGCGGACGAGCGGATGCCCATGTTGGCCGCCTTCGCGAAGCCCTTGCCGCCACCGGAATCGATGTAGCGGCCGTTCGGCCGGTCGGCGAGGAGCTCGTCCACCCGGTCGACGCCACTGGCGTTGTCGACGACGACGACGGGCATGTCGATCGGCAGCGTCGCGAACATCTGCTCGAGCTGGTCACGGCTGTGGAAGCTCACGAGCTGGAGCTCGAACGACCAGCCGTCCACGGCCGGCCGCACGGCGGGCACGGCTGGCACCCTGGCGGGCGCGGCGGCGGGGCCGTCCGGAGCTGGTGTCTCCAGGGTGGAGCCGGCAGGTGTCGCCTGGTCGGCAACCGAGTCGGGTGCGATGTCCGGCACGGGTCTGTTCCTCTCAGCTCGCCGCTCGGAACGGTCAGCTCACGACGGACGACAGTCACACAACGGACACGGAGGCACCGGCCCCGGACGCGCTGGCGGGGTCGATGTCGGCTTCGGACGCCGCCGGCTGCGCCGGCACGGGCTGCCGGTCCGGCTTCGGCCAGATCGCCGGCCGGTCACGGGCCAGGAAGCGGCGGACGCCGCCGAGCGCGACGGCCTGCAGGAAGAAGACCTGGGCCACCAGGCGGCTCGGCCCGGGCGGGGTCCCGCCCCGCATCAGGACGCCGGCGCTGGCCGCACCGGCGGCGTTGCCGAGCAGGAACAGCCGGGCGCCCCAGCTGTTGCGGGCCGCCGGGACGCTGATCGCCACCAGCGCGACGTGGGCCAGCGGGCCGAACGAGGACCGGACGAGCCGGTGCCCCCACAGCTGCGAGGTGACCGGCAGCGCGCCGGGCACGAGCGCGGCGCGGCGCCGCCAGAGCATGTCGAGGTTGCCGGCGACGATGCGGGTGCGGCGCTCCCACTCGGCGGCGTAGTCCGGCGCGGAGGTCTCGATCGAGTAGGCCTCGGGCTCATAGACCACACGCAGGCCACTTTCGAGGATGTCGAGCGCCAGCCAGGCGTCGTCCACCGCGGTGTCCTTCGGCAGCGGCCGGAACGCCTTGCGGCGGAACGCCAGCATCTCGCCGACCACGCCGATGGTGGCGCCGGTCGCGGACTCGCGCTGCTTGAGCCAGGACTCGAACGTCCAGTAGAAGCCCTGGGCACCGGCCGGGTCGTCGACCTGCTTCTCGCCGGCGACGGCGCCGACGGACTCGTCGGTGAAGTGGCGCGCTGCCGCGCGCAGCGAGTGCGGGGCCAGCACCGCGTTGGCGTCGGTGAGGACCACGACGTCGTGGCTGGCCGCGGCGACACCGCGGTTGACCGCGCGGGCCTTGCCGAGCCGCTCCCCGGACGACAGGACCCGGACGCCGGGACGGCGGGCGGCCGTGGCCGTCTCCGCGTCGTCGGCGACGACGATGATCTCCATCGGGCCGGGGTAGTCCGTACCGGCCAGCTCGTCGAGCTTGGTGCCGATGACCGCCGACTCGCGGTAGGCGGAGACCACGACGCTGAGGCCCGGCCACACGTCCGGCTCGGCGGGGACCGACGGCGCAAGCCCACGACTGCGGTACCCGATGTAAGCGGGATACAGAACATGGCCGTACACGGCGGTCGCGCCGAGAACCGCGATCGCGGTGCCCTTCCCGAATGCACGAGCTCCTGTCATGCGACAACCGTAGCGGTGCCTCTACCAGGTGCCGGAATGGGCTACCCGCCACCTTACCGGGGCGATCACCGACGCGGGCCGCGCGAAACCCGTCCCTGCCCGCCCGGACCCGCTGTCCCGGCATGTCCGCCGGTGTCCCTGCCGCTCCCCTGCCGGGCGGTCGCGGGCCCCGGGACTACAGTTACTCGGATGAGCGACTCCGAGCGCTGGATCGTCGTCGTCGAGGAGCCCTTCCTCCCCGCGGATGCCGGCGGGCGGGTGGAGACCTTCAGCTTCCTCACGGCGGCCTCGGCGGCCGGTATCCGGATGCAGGTCCTGGTGCCGTCCCGCACCGACCTGGACATCGCGGCCTACGAGGACGCCGTCCCCGGCGCGGCGGTCATCCGCCTCCCCCGGGACGACAGCCCATTGGCGCACCTCTCGCCGCGGCCGTTCACGCACGCGTCCCGCCCGGTGGGCCCGCTGCGCCGGGCGCTGGAGAACACCCCGCCGCGCGCCGACTCCGTCATCAGCTACAGCTGCCGGACGTCGCATCTCGGCGAGGAGATCGCGCGGATCTGGCGGCTTCCCCACCTGGTGCGGGCGCACAACATCGACTCGGAGTTCTTCCGCGTCCTGGCCCGGAACTCCACGGGCCCCCGCGCGGTCGCCTACGAGCTCGAGTACCACCGCCTGCGGCTCGCCGAGCAGGCCATGCACCACTCACCGCTGGTGAACGCCATCGCGGACATCTCCGTGGAGGACCACGAGTGGCGCCGCAGGCGGGCGAGCGTCCCGACGTTCCACCTGCCGCCGTTCCTGCCCGCCAGCACGGTCGCCGAGGCCCGCGCGGCCGGCGGCGTCGCGGACACGGAGCGGGCCGGCGAGCGCCTGGTCTTCGTCGGCTCGCTGGACACGCCCACCAACATCGAGGCGCTGCGCTGGTTCCTGGGCGGCTGCTGGCCCACGATCCGGGTACGTCACCCCGCGGCCGTCCTGCAGGTCGTCGGCCGCCGTCCGGAGGACGGCCTGGCCGAGTGGCTGGCCGGCTTCGACAGCGTTGAGCTGCACACCGACGTGCCGAGCGTGCTCGGCTACGTGGCCGGGGCGACCGTGTCGGTGAACCCGATGCGCTCCGGGTCCGGGGTCAACATCAAGGCGATCGAGGCGATGTCCGCCGGGACGCCCGTCGTCAGCACCCCGACCGGCAGCCGCGGCCTGGGCTGGCGCCCGGGCGAGCACCTGCTGGTCGCCGACGATCCGGGCGCGTTCGCGGACGCCGTCTGCGGGCTGCTGGACAACCCCTGGCTCGCCGCCGAGGTCGGGACGGCCGGGCGCGAGTTCGTCCTGCGCGAGCTCGATCACGCGACGCTCATCGACCGGGTCCGGGGCATGCTGGCCGGGCGCACCGAGGAGACCACAGCTCAGACCGCTTGAGACGGGGCTGGCGGGGCCCCGCACCGGCCCTGGTCACCGGGGGTGGCCCGGTGACCCGGTCAGGTCACCAGGCGAGTGTCAGTTTGCGGGCGTCGAACGCCTCGGCGTAGCGGCTGCCGCACTCGACGCCGCGCAGCCGCATCGTCGCGCGGAACGTCTCCTCGTCGAACCAGATCCGGTCGTGCTGGCTGCTGAAGTGCCGCTGGAGATGCTCCACCTTGGCCGCCACCACGTCCTCGGGCACCGGTACGTAGAGGCTCGGGGCGCCGCGGTCGCTCTCCCACTTGGGGATCTCGTAGCCGAGGATCAGCGCGCCGCGGAAGGCCTGCCAGGCCAGTTCGGCCAGCATGCGATGGTCCTGATGGGCGTCACCGAGCGAGGGCGCGAAGACGATGTCCGGGGTCACCTGCCGGGAGATCTGCAGCAGCATCTCCTTGACCCCGCTCCACTCCCGGGGGAGGAAGCCGTCCCGCACCTCGTGCAGGTGCAGGGAGCCCAGGGACGAGCCGAGCAGCTCGCGCGCGCTCGCCTCCGCCTCGGAACCCCGCTCACCGCTGCCGGAGAAGACCACCCAGTGGACCACAGTGTCCGGATGGGCGGCGATCATCTGCGAGATCGTGCCGCCGGCGCCGATCTCCACGTCGTCCGCGTGCGCGCCGAGAGCCACCACCGTGTAGGCGCTGCCCTCGACCGGGCGGCCCGGCGTCAGCGCGAGCATCGCATGCTCCTCTCGGTCACCGGCCACATGGCGGCCCAACCTACCCGGATCCGCACAGCGGAACATCACCGATACCGTCTACACCAGCGCGCTCGCGCACCCGCGGGCGAACACGGTAGCGGTGTGTTCCCTCGCGGGTGCGCGTCAACCGGCGTGGAAGCGGTTCTGCGCGGCCGCGAGTTCCTCCTGGAGCAGCGACTCGACGGCGTCCGCCGCGTTGTCGACGATCAGCGGGAGCGCCTTGCGCTCGACCGGGCTGAAGTCGCGCAGGACGAAATCCGCCGGATCCATCCGCCCGGGTGGCCGGCCGATGCCAACCCGGACCCGCAGGTAGTCACGCGAGCCCAGCGACGAGGTGATCGAGCGCAGCCCGTTGTGCCCGTTGTCCCCGCCGCCGCGCTTGAGCCGGATGGCGTCGAACGGGATGTCCAGCTCGTCGTGGACGACGATCACCCGGGAGAGGTCGATCTTGTAGAACGCCCGGACAGCGGCCACCGGCGGCCCCGAGACGTTCATGAACGTCCGCGGCCTGGCGAGAACGACCGAGCGCCCAGCGAGCCGCACCTGGTCGATCTCGGCCCGCGAGCGGTGGGACCGCAGCCGGGCGCCGGTGCGCTCGGCCAACAGGTCCACCACCATGAAACCGATGTTGTGCCGGTTCCCGGCATAGCTCGCGCCTGGGTTGCCTAGGCCGACGACGAGCCAGGGCCCGTCATCGGCAGGGGCTTCCATCCGCTCGCCGGAGCAGATCAGGCCGAGGCAGCCGGGGCGGCGGCCGTGCCCTCAGTGCCCTCGGCGGTCTCGCCGAGATCGGCCTCCATCTGGGCGACCGTCCGCTTGGCCAGGCCCTGGACGACGACGAGCTCCCCGTCGGCCTCGAGCTCGACACCCTGCGGCAGCTCCAGCTGGGCGGCCGTGATGCCGTGACCCGCCTCGAGGCCGGTGATGTCGACCTCGATCCGGTCCGGCAGCGACGCCGCGTCGGCCTTCACCGACAGTGCCGTGACCTGCTGGTCGACCAGGGTGTCGGGGTCGGCCTCACCGATGAGGACGAGCGCGACCTCAACCGAGACGTGCTCGCCCCGGTTGACCAGGACCAAGTCGACGTGCTCATAGCTGCCGCGGATCGGGTGGCGCTGGACCTCCTTGGGCAGCGCCAGCTCCGTCTGGCCCGACAGCTCCAGCGTCAGCAGGACGTTGGTGCCGGCGTCGGTCTTGAATGCGTGCAGCAGATCGTGAGCGGGCAGCGCGATGTGGCGCGGCGGCTGGCCGTGACCGTAGAGAACAGCCGGGACCTTGCCGGCCCGGCGGGTGCGACGAGCCCCGCCCTTCCCGAACTCGGTGCGCGGCTCCGCGGCGATGCGGACCTCGGACATGGGGGCGCTCATCCTTTCAGCAATGTGAACTCGGCGCCTGGCGGTCACCGACCGCCGATCACCAGGAGATGGTGACTCAGCGGCGAAAGGTGGCTCAGCGCCGGACGGCGGGGCCGCGCCATCATGGACGCGGTCCTCAACAGTACCGGAAGCTTCGCTGTCAACACCCGACAGGTGTCGTGTCGCCCCGACCTCGCTGCCGCGGTTCCCCCCGCCCGGCTCGCGAAAGCGCGCAAACTCCCCGGCGCGGTGCGCCCGCCGGCTCACCCTGGATGGCGTCAGCGCACCCTGGCCGGCGGGCCGGCGTGTACCGCGAGATCGATCTCGGCGCCGAGATCCGGGCGTCCCACCGCACGGCGCGCCCGTGGCAGCACCCGCTCCTCGACGTCGGAACGGACGGCGCGGATGTCCGCCCCGGCATCCGCCTCGACGGCCAGCTGGAGCACCGGCCGGCGCGGCCGTCCGCGCACGACCACCCGCACCGCGTGCACCACGGGGTTCGCGACCAGGTCCGCCGCGACGGCGTCCGCGAGCGCGGCGGTGTCGAGGTGAACCCCGCCGACCTCGTCGTCAGTCACATAGAGACCACGGAGCCGGCTCGTCCGGGCCTGGGCGACCAGCCATCCGACGGCGCACAGGGCCACCACGCCGGCGGCCGTGCCCACGACCGGCCAGAACCACCCGTGCCGCGCCGCGAAGGAGCGGACATCCCCCCCGAGCACGGGCCGATCGGCGAGCGCCGGGCCGAACAGGCCCGATCCGGCCAGCAGGACCAGCACTCCACCGCCCAACAGCACCAGGCCGACCAGCACCAGGAGGACCTGGTTACAACGGTCCACCACCGGGATGAAGGCGCGCGTCGGCGCGGGTGAGCCGGCGCCGGCCGACGGAGCCGCGTGCCGGGCCGGAACGCCGCCGCGGGTCATCGCCGGCCCCCGGGCGTCCCCGAGCTGGCGGTGCCGATCTCGCGCTTCGTGCCCGGCGCCGCGGCGGCCGGCGACGCACGCCAGGCCCCGGGCACGGTCCGGGCCGCGGCCGAGGCGGGCTCGGGCGACACCGGGGGGTTCGACGTTGACAGCGACGACGCCGAAACCGGCGAGGTTGACGTCGACACCGACGAAAGCGAGGGCGACACCGACGAAGCCGAGGACGAGGGCGACACCGGTGGGGCGACGAGCCCGTGGCCGGAACGCCGGCCAGGGCGCTCGGAGCTCGTCGTGAGCATCAGTCGCGGCGGGCGCAGCAGGTCGAACGACTCCACCCTGCGCACCAGCCGCGCCCGGGCCTCGACCATCACACCGGTGGACGTCCGCGGCCGCAGCCGGGCGCGGACCACGGCACGCCGCCGCCGCACCCGGACCGAGACGGCCGAGACCCCGTCCACCGCGAGCGCGCTCTGCCGCAACGCCCGCACGAGTGCCCGGCGGGGAACGAACACCGCCGCGCCGGGCGTGGTCGGACGGGTCCGGAAACGCGACCTCGCGCCCAGCCGGGCGCAGAGGAACAGCACGCCGGCGCCGACGAGCACGACGCACACCCCCACGAGCCGGACGGCGCCGCTCGACCACGACCAGTCACCGAGACGCGCCGACCAGGCTGGCCAGTCGACCAGAGCGGGCCCGTGCCCGCCCGCGGCAACGATGATCTCCACCAGTGCGATGACGCCGGCGGCGGCGAGCACCGCCGCCACGAGCGCCGCAAGGACGCGGTTACCGGCCCGCATGGCGCCTCCCTCCCGCGCCGAGGGGGTTCGAACCGCCGGTCTCCGGCACGGACAGAACAACCGGCACGGTTCGGCCTGCCCGCGAGCGGCCACGCTGACACGCCGGGTCACGGGCCCGCCCCCGCGGACAGCAGCGGGATGTCGATGTCGATGCGGGCGACGGGCAGCCCGGCGAGCGCGGCCACCCGTTCGCGCACCCTGTCCCGGACGGCCTGCGTGGTCTGGCTCACCGAGGCCGGGTAGGTGATCGACAGCGTCAGCGACACCCAGGCCGCTCCGTCGACCACCCGCGCCGTCGCCTCGGGACGACCGCTCGGCCGGCCACCGGGCGAGCCGTCGCGCAGAAACGCGGCGACCCTGGTCGCCGCCCGGAGCGGCGGGCCCGCGACAGCCTCCACATCGGCGGCGGCGATCGCGGCGATCTTCGCCACGACCCGCTCGGCGACCAGCAGCCGGCCCGGACCGCCGGCGCCGCCGCCGCCGCCGCCGAGATGATCGGGGCTCACGGCTGTTCCCGGCCCCGGCCGCCGCCGGGGAACCGACCGCGGTCCCGGCCCGGCCGCGACTGGTCGAACCGGCCCCGGTCGAACCGGCTGAGGTCGATCTCGCCGTCGACGAGCTTCCCGACGATCAGGCCGAGGGCCCCGAAGAGCAGGACGATCAGGAACTCGCCGAACCCGCCGAACGCGAGCGCGAGGCCCGCGACGAGCCCGGCGATCAGTCCGAGCGCACTCGATCGCATCCGAGGTCCTCCCTCACCGGCACTGCCAGCAACCTGGCACGCCGCCCGCTCTCACCAGCAGCGCCAGTGACCTGGCGTGCCGCTCGTTCCGGACCGGTGCGCGCCGCCTCCTGCACGCCGCGTCACCCTGATTCCCAGTCTCGGCCGCGTGGCCTTGGCCTTCCAGTTCGCGGCCCGGGCCCTCCAGTTCGCGATCTCCCAGTTCGCGCCCTCCCGGCGGACCAGCCGCGCACGGGCCCGCCCGAGTGGGCCACGCTTTCGGTAGAAGGTCACGGTCGGGGCCGGCCTCGTTCCGTCCGGACCGCCCCCGACATCACCGTGGCCACCGCCGCCGGGCCTGCCGCCAGGCCCGATATCTGTGCGACCGCCGCCGGCACCGGCCGCGGTGAACGCCCGCAGGCCGGCCTGGAACGCCTCGGGATCGCCGCCGCGGTCCGGGTGGTTGTCGAGGATGAACCGCCGCCGCGCCGCCCGCGCCCGCGCGGCGCGGGGGTCAGGTGACACCGACCCAGGCCGGGACGTCGACCTCGAGATCATCGATGATCACATCGATCCGGGGACAGCCCGGGGCCGCGAGGGCCACCGCCGCCCGGACCTGCGCCGCGAGCTCAGCCACGGTCGGCCCGAACCGGCAGACCACGCGAACCGTGATCCCCTCCGGCCTGGCACCGGCCGCCGCGCCGTCCCGGGGAGCCATGCCGTCCCGGAGCGTGACGCCCGCGGTCGGTCGGCCGACCAGTCGGACGACGTCCGGGCAGGCACGCACCCGGGCGGCGACCTCGTCCATCTCGGCGATGCCGGCCCGGTACATGTCAGCTGGTCCGGCCACATCAGCCGGCACGGGGACGTCGACCAGACCGGGCGGGTCGGCCGGTGCCGGACGGGCTGGCTCCCGCGCGGTCAACGGACCCGTGGCGGGGCCTCCGCCGCCTCGTCGTCGCCGATGTAGACGTCGTCCACGGCGATGTTGACCTCGGTGACCTCCAGGCCGGTCATCTGCTCGACCGAGTCGACGACGTTGCGACGGACCGCCTGCGAGAGGTCGACGATCGAGACGCCGTACTCGCAGACGACGTCCAGGTCGATCGCGGCCTGCCGCTCGCCCACCTCCACCGACACGCCCTGCGACACGCTGGGGCTCGTTCCGGGCAGGTGTGCTCGGAAGGTGCCCATCGCGCGGCTGCCACCGGTTCCGAGAGCGTGGACCCCGGTCACCTCCCTGGTCGCGACACCGGCGATCTTGCGGACCACGGAGTCCGCGATCGATGTCCGTCCCTGCGCCGTCACCAGCTCGGTGAAGGCACGCCGGGCGGGAGCCGTGGACCGCTCGGCCACGCCGTTCCAGTGGCTCTCCCCCGACCGGGCCCGGTCGGGCCCACCGGGCCGACTCTCCCCCGCTCCCTTGGCAGTGCCTGTCTCGACTCCCTTGGCGGTGCCTGTCTCGACGCTCTGTGTCCGCGTGGTGGTCGTCATCGCTGCTCCTCCCGCGTCACCGTGCCTCCGCCCGGCCGGCGGCGCCGTGACGACTTAGGGCCGCGGCGGCTTGGGCCGCGGCGCGCGCCCGGTGGCCGGGGAGGTCACCGGTGCCGTCCACCCGACGAGGTACCCGCCCCGCCCGGGCTAATACGTCCCCGCCGGAACGGGCCGGTACGTCCCGCCGGAACCGGCTGGTACGTCCACGCAGGAAGCGGCCGGGCACCCGGGAGGCGGGTAGCGGACACCGGAACGCACCCGGAGGCGCCAGAACCGGCGGGACGCAAGAGCCGCTCCGCCGCCGCGACCGATAAGTTGAGCACGGGCCCCTACGTTGAGCGCGGGCCCCGGTGACCAACACCGGCCATGCCGAGTGCGCTCGCCGCGAGCGACGCCTGAGCCAAGGAGCGTCCGTTGCCTCGATCGCATCCGGGTCGACGCGCCACCGAACCCGGCCGCCCCCTGCCGACCGTCACCGTTCGCGCTCCCGCCAAGGTCAACCTCCACCTCGGGGTGGGCCCACGCCGGCCCGACGGCTACCACGAGGTGACGACGATCCTGCAGGCCGTCGCGCTGTACGACGACATCACCGCGACGTCGGTCCCCCCGGAGTCACTCGCCGGGCCCGACGGCGCCGGCCCGGTGTTCACCGACGAGGACCCGATCGCGGTCACGGTCGGCGTCGCCGGCGAGGGCGCGCGACCGGCGACGTCAGACGACGCGGACGGCGCTGGCGACGGCCCGGGTGGTTCCCCGGGTGACACCGGCGCCGAGCCGTCCGTCTCGGTGGTGCCGACCGGTAAGGACAACCTGGCTGTCCGCGCCGCCTACCTGGTCGCCGAGGCCGCCGGGATCCGCGGCGAGGCCGTCCACCTGACGCTGTCGAAGGGCATCCCGGTCGCCGCCGGGATGGCCGGCGGCAGCGCCGACGCGGCCGCGGCCCTGCTCGCCTGCGACACGCTGTGGGGCGCCGGCCTCGACCGCGAGACCCTCGTCGCGCTGGCCGCCAAGCTGGGCAGCGACGTCCCGTTCCCGCTCTCCGGTGGGACGGCGCTGGGCACCGGCCGCGGTGAGCAGCTCACCGACGTCCTCGGGCGCGGCGAGTACCACTGGGTGTTCGCGCTCGCCGACGGCGGGCTGTCGACGCCCGCCGTCTACGGCGAGTTCGACCGGCTCTCCGAGGGCAGGCTGCGCACCGGGCCCACGCCCGCGGACGCTGCCCTGAGCGCCCTGCGCAGCGGGGATCCGGCGGAGCTCGGAGCCGCCCTGGTCAACGACCTGCAGCCGGCGGCGCTGCGGCTGCGCCCGTCCCTGCGGCGGGTGCTGGAGAGCGGGCTGGAGCTGGGCGCGATCGGCGCGATCGTGAGCGGATCCGGGCCGACCTGCGCTTTCCTCGCCCGCGACGCGGCGGCGAGCGTCTCGCTCGCCGCGAGCCTCGCCGGCATGGGCGTCGCGCGCGCCGTCCGGCGGGCCCACGGCCCGGTCGCCGGAGCACGGGTGATCCCGGCGGACCCGGCCGGTCCGGGTGGGGAGCCGGGCAGCTCCGCGGCGCAGTCCCCGCCGCTTTCCCCCTCCTCGTCACCGGCGTGACCCGCCCGCCTGCATACTCGGACACGTTCCGGGCACGGGACGCGTCCGAGTACGCGGCGGATGTCACGGTCGAAGTCGTGGGGAGAATCGTCGCGTGAGCCCGGTCGTTGTCTCGTTGGAGAGCGTCTCGGCAGCGCACGGCACCCGAACGCTGCTGGACGGCGTCGGCCTCGGGCTCGACATCGGCGAACGGGTCGGCGTGGTCGGCCGCAACGGAGCCGGCAAGTCGACCCTCCTCAACATCATTTCCGGGACGCACCCGCCCGACTCGGGTCGGGTCGTGCACGCCGGCGGCACCCGGGTCGGCGCCCTCTCGCAGGCCGACTCGCTGCCCGGCGGCACCGTCCGCTCGGCCGTCGTCGGCGACGTGCCCGACCATGTCTGGGCGGCCGACCCGCGGCAGCGGGCCGTGCTCACCGGCCTCGGCCTGATCGACCGGCTCGACGAGGAGACCGGGCCGATGTCCGGCGGCGAGCGCCGCCGCGTCGCGCTGGCCCGCCTGCTCGTGCAGGAACTCGACCTGCTGATCCTCGACGAGCCGACGAACCATCTCGACGTCGAGGGCGTCGCCTGGCTCGCACGCCACCTCGCCACCCGGCGCTGCGCGCTGATCGTCGCCACCCACGACCGGTGGTTCCTCGACGAGGTGTGCGACCAGGTGTGGGAGGTCGTCGACGGCCGGGTCGACGCCTACGAGGGCGGCTACTCCGCCTACGTGCTCGCCCGGGCGGAACGCTCCCGGCGCGCCGACGCGACCGAGGCCCGCCGGCAGAACCTGCTACGCAAGGAGCTGGCCTGGCTGCGCCGCGGCCCGCCGGCCCGCACCAGCAAGCCCCGCTTCCGCATCGACGCCGCCAACGCGCTGATCGCCGACGAGCCGCCCGCCCGCGACAGCCTTGAGCTACGCACCTTCGCGGCGTCCAGACTGGGCAAGGACGTCTACGACGTCGAGGACGTCGACCTCACCGTCGGTGACCGCACGCTGCTGCGCGACGTGACCTGGCGGCTCGGCCCCGGCGACCGGATCGGCCTGGTCGGCGTGAACGGCGCCGGCAAGACCTCTCTGCTGCGGCTGCTCATCGGCACCCTCGAACCGGGCGCGGGGCGGGTCCGTCGCGGGGCGAGCGTGCGCCCGGCGATCCTGTCCCAGGAGGTCACCGAGCTGCCCGGCGACCTGCGGGCACTCGAGGCGGTCGAGCAGGTCGCCCGCATCCTGGCGGTGGAACGCGGCCGGGAGCGCACCGCCGGCCAGATGCTCGAGCAGTTCGGCCTGCCCTCGAGCCGGCAGTGGACCAGGGTGCGCGACCTCTCCGGCGGCGAGCGCCGCCGCCTGCAGCTCCTGCGTCTGCTGATGGGACGCCCGAACGTCCTCCTCCTGGACGAGCCCACGAACGACCTCGACACCGACACGCTGACCGCGCTGGAGGACCTGCTCGACTCCTGGCCCGGAACCCTCGTCGTCGTCAGCCACGACCGTTACTTCCTGGAGCGGACCTGCGACGTCGTCTGGGCCCTGCTGGGCGACGAGCGGATCCGGATGCTGCCCGGCGGCGTCGAGGAGTACCTGGCCCGGCGCGCGGCGGCGGGCGGCTCCCCAGGTTCCGGGACGGCCGGTTCGGGTGCCTCCACCGCCTCGGGTGGCTCGGGGCGTTCCGCTGGTTCAGGCGGCTCCGGTGGCTCGGGCGGCGGCGCGGGGGGTCCGGCTGGGCCGGGCTCGGCCGCGGGCTCCGGGCAGGCGTCGGGAACGGACGCGCGTCCGGCCCTGAGCTCGGGCGAACTGCGTGCGGCCCGCAAGGAGCTGGCCCGGTTGGAACGGACCCTCGAGAAACTGGGACGTCGCGAGTCCGAGCTGCACAAGGCGCTGGCCGAGGCCGCCACCGACCACGAGCGCATCCTCACCCTCGACGCCGAGCTCCGCGCCCTCACCAGCGAGAAGGACCAGACCGAGGACCAGTGGCTCACCCTGGCCTCCAAGATCGAATAATCCCCCGCAAGGCCGCTCCGGCACCCGACCCGGGGCTCGGGTCGGGTGCCGGGGCGGAGAGACAGATGCCGAGGTCGAGAGCCGGGACCAGCGGCGCGGGGAGTGGACGACGCCGGTCAGGCGCGCTTGGCGGCCAGGCGGGCGGGGTCGGGCCAGCGGACGTCCCGGGCCAGCCCGAGGATCTCCAGAGTCTTGATCACGTAGAAGCTGGTGTCGATCTGCCAGGGGCGGACGCCGTGCCGGGCCGAGGTCGGCTCGGCGTGGTGCAGGTTGTGCCAGGACTCGCCCATGGAAAGCAGGGCCAGCGGCCACACGTTGCCCGAGCGGTCGCGGGAGCGGTAGGGCCGGGAGCCCATGACGTGGCAGATGCTGTTGACCGACCAGGTCACATGGTGGAGCAGCGCCACCCGGACGAGCGAGGCCCAGAAGAAGGCCTGGAGCGCGGCCTCGAACGAACCGCCCCACAGGCCGCCGATGACCGCGGGCAGGGCGAGGCTGACGAAGGCGCAGAGAGCAAACGAACGACTCACCCGGACGATCATCGGGTCGTCCAGGAGGTCGGGGGCGTAGCGGCGCTGGTCGGTCTGCTCGACGTCGAAGAGCCAGCCGACGTGGGCGTGCCAGAGCCCGCGGGCGAGGGCGGCCGGGCCGGTGCCGTAGCGCCACGGTGAGTGCGGGTCACCGTCGGCGTCGCTGAAGGCGTGGTGACGGCGGTGGTCGGCCACCCAGCGGATCACCGGGCCCTCTATGGCCATGTTGCCGGCGATGGCGAGCGCGGCACGCACCGGCTTGGAGGTCTTGAAACCCCGGTGGGTGAAATAGCGATGGAATCCGACGGTGACGCCGTGGCCGGTGATCGCGTACATCACCGCCGCGAGGATGACGTCCCGCCATGTGATCCAGTGGTCCCACAACAACGGAACTGCCGCGACAAGCGCCGCGAACGGAAATAGGATCGTCGCCACAAGCACAAGCTGTTCGCCACGCGCCCGGAACATCGAGGGAGTGGTGGTGTGGGACTCGGTCGGCGCCGGCGACGTGACCCCGCCGGCATCCGCGACGGACTGGTCACCTCCAACCACGGCCGCACCCTGATGCCTGGTTTCGGTCGCTTTCACCGTGTCGGTAGCGGTCATTGCTTCATCCCGTCCGTCGCGGTGGGCCGCCCACTGCCGACCCTCTGGTCGCCACGTTAGCCCGCCTGGATGACAACGGGCACCATTCACGGCGTCCGCCACGCAAACGGGCCGGACCGCCCAGCCCACGCCGACGGCCTCCACGCGACGGATGGCATCTTTCCCGATCCACAGGATTCCACCCCCCTCCGCGCCGACACCCCTCGCGACAGGATCATCACCTTGCGTCGGGATCAACCGGCGGCGGCGAGAGTGCTCACACGGACACAACACGAATACACCCGACGACCTCGGCCGGGGGGTGACTACGTGCCGCGACGCCCTGACGCCGCTCCAGCTAGAGCCGGGCCCGGGACACACCCTGATCCGCACAGCACACCGGGGGGACCACAGACACTCGCCGGGAGGCCCACGTACATTTCTTCCGTTGCCGGGCACGATGGTAGAGTGGGCGCGGCAGTAACCCTGTTTTACCCGCGGTCCGCCGTAGTGTAATCGGCAGCACAGGAGATTTTGGTTCTCTTAGTCCACGTTCGAGTCGTGGCGGCGGAGCACAAGCAGTCGCGGGGTGCCGAAATTGTTTCGACAAGACGGCGTCTTGATTTTCAAGATACGTCCAGTCAAAAGATTTCCCTCTTTGCCGCTCTCGCGTTCGCGCGATGCGGCAGACCGCACGGAGTCACCCACCGTCGCCGAGGTTGGAGTGCCTCTTCGGTAGGCTGACAGCCGATGCCTCACCCTCCGCGGGCCGGCCGAACAGGACCGACCCCACGGCGCTCACCGTGAGTCAGCGGGTCCGTCCACGGCGCGTCGTTCCCTCGGCAGGTCGGGCGCAGCCAGGTCCATCGAGATTGCGGGAGCTCGTGTGACTCAGCCACGTCCGGCGGCTGTCATCGTCCTGGCGGCGGGCGAGGGGCGGCGAATGCGTTCGGGCACCCCGAAGGTCCTGCATCGCCTCGCCGGTCTGACCCTGCTCGAGCATGTGCTCCGCGCGACCGAGCCGGTCGGGGCGCCCCGGGCGGTGGTCGTCGTCGGTCACGGGCGCGAGCAGGTCGCGGCCATGCTCGCCGAGCGGGCGCCGCATGTCATCACCGCCGTCCAGGAGCACCAGGGCGGGACGGGCCACGCCGTGCGTGCCGCGCTGGCGGCGCTGGACGGTCTCCCGCCCGACGCGTCCGTCGTCGTGCTGCCCGGCGACACCCCGCTGCTGACCGGCGAGACCATCGCCGGCCTGGTCGAGCGCCATCAGGCGCTGGGCGCGGCGGCCACCGTTCTGTCGGCCTTCGTCGCCGACCCGACCGGGTACGGCCGCATCGTGCGCGGCGACGGCGGCCAGGTGCGGGCGATCGTCGAGCAGCGGGACGCCGACCCCGCGACCGCCGCGATCAGGGAGATCAACGCCGGCGTCTACGTGTTCGACGTCGAGCTGCTGCAGTCCGCGCTGAAGCGGCTCACCACCGACAACGCGCAGGGCGAGGAGTACCTCACCGACGTGGTCGGCCTGCTCGTCGCGGACGGCGAGCCGATCGGGGCGCACGTCGTCGCCGACGCGGCCGAGGCCGGCGGAGTCAACGACCGGGTGCAGCTCAGCGAGGCCGGCCGCACGCTGCGCGAACGGATCACCCGCGCCGCAATGCTCGGCGGGGCCACGATCGTCGACCCGGTCACCACCTGGATCGACGTCGACGTCACCCTGGAGCCGGACACGACCGTCTGGCCGAACACGCACCTGCGTGGGGCCACGACGATCGCCACCGGGGCGGAGGTCGGCCCGGACTGCACCCTCATCGACACGGTCGTCGGCGCGGGAGCGCGTGTCGTCAGCTCGGTGACCGAGCGCGCCGAGGTCGGTGCCGGCGCCGTCGTCGGGCCGTTCGCCCACCTGCGCGCGGGGACCAGGCTCGGTCGCAGCGGCAAGATCGGCGCCTTCGTCGAGACGAAGGCCGCCGACATCGGCGATGAGTCCAAGGTCCCCCATCTCGCCTACGTGGGCGACGCGGTGGTCGGCGAGCGCAGCAACATCGGCTGCACCACGGTGTTCGTCAACTACGACGGGGTCGCCAAGCACCGCACGGTGATCGGTTCGGACGTCCGGATCGGCAGCGACACCATGCTGGTGGCCCCGGTGACCGTGGGGGACGGTGCCTACACCGGCGCCGGCGCCGTCATCAGGGAGGACGTCCCACCGGGAGCGCTCGCGATCAGGGAGGGCCGGCAGCGCAACGTGCCGGGCTGGGTACTGCGCCGCCGGCCGAACAGCCCCGCGGCGCAGGCCGCGCTGCGCGCCCGGCAGCATGAGGCGGAAACGGCCGAGCCAGCCGGACACAAGCAGGCCACGCCCGAGCCGGTCGGGCAGGAGCCCGGCCAGCCCGGGCAGTCGGGCACGTGAGTTGAACCACAGCCCGGCCCCGGGACCCGGTATCGCTGGCGTTTTCGCCGCGCGAGGCCGAACGTAGAAACCGTTTGGCCGCAGGTGGGCTGATCTGCGGCTATCGATACCGTCGTACACAGTCTGCCGCGTGGAAGGGGACGCCTGATCCCGAGTCGCTCGTTCCCGGCCGCCTGCGCCATGCCCGGGCGGAACGGGTAGATCTGACCTGACCAGGCAGTGACCCCAGCCCAGGCCCCGGCGCGACGGGTACCCGCCCGCCGCCGGTCGCCGCCCGGCCCCCCGACGACCACCGCGACCAGCAGACGAGCCAGTCGAGTCCGACGAAGCAGCAGCGCCACCAGCAGACGAGTCAGCCGCAGACGAACACATCAACGGTCCACGTCCGCAACCGTCCGTGTCACGGGCCGCCTGTCAGAGCCGCCAGTCATGCCTTGAGGAGATAACGGTGGGATACCAGACCGAGAACCGCCGAAACCTGATGCTCTTCGCGGGGCGTTCCCACCCTGAGCTCGCGGCCGAGGTGGCCCGCGCCCTCGACGTGCAGCCGGTCCCCACGAACGCGTACGAGTTCGCCAGTGGCGAGATCTTCGTCCGCTTCGAGGAGTCCGTCCGCGGGTGTGACGCCTTCGTGCTCCAGTGCCACACCGCGCCGGTGAACACCTGGCTGATGGAACAGCTCATCATGGTCGACGCGCTCAAGCGCGCCAGCGCCAAGCGCATCACCGTCGTCGCCCCGTTCTACCCGTACGCCCGCCAGGACAAGAAGCACCGCGGCCGCGAGCCGATCTCGGCCCGCCTCGTCGCCGACCTGTTCAAGACCGCCGGCGCGCACCGGCTGATGTCCGTCGACCTGCACACCGCCCAGATCCAGGGGTTCTTCGACGGCCCGGTCGACCACCTGTTCGCGCTGCCGCTGCTCGCGGACTACATCGAGAGCAAGCTCGACACGTCCGAGGTGACGGTCGTGGCGCCCGACTCCGGCCGGGTGCGCGTCGCGGAGCGGTGGACCGACCGGCTCGGCTGCCCGCTGGCGATCATCCACAAGCGCCGCGACCCGAACGTCCCGAACCAGGTCAAGATGTTCGACGTGGTCGGCGAGGTCCGCGGGCGCACCTGCGTGATCGTGGACGACATGATCGACACCGCCGGGACGATCACGAAGGCCGCGGAGTCCCTGAAGGCGCACGGCGCGACCGACGTCATCGCCGCGGCGACGCACGGCGTCCTGTCCGGCCCGGCCGCCGACCGGCTGAAGAACTCCGAGATCAGCGAGGTCGTCCTCACCAACACACTGCCGCTGCCCAGCGAGGCCCGCATCGACAAGATCACCGAACTGTCGATCGCGCCGCTGATCGCCGCTGCCATCAAGGCCGTCTTCGAGGACGGCTCGGTGACCGGCCTGTTCGGCGGGGACGCCTGACCCCACCACCACGCCGGCCACCCCCGGGGTGATCCCCTGTGCCCCCGAAGCCAGGCCCCTGAGCCCGGGCTTCGGGGGCGCGTTGGGGAGAGCGCGATCTGGTGGGCCGTAGAATCACCCGACATGACGCAGGACCGGCCACGGGTCTCGCTGACCGGCATCAAGCCGACCGGCGATCCGCACCTGGGCAACTACATCGGGGCGATCCGCCCCGCCCTCGACCTGACGGCGACGTACGAGTCGATCTACTTCATCGCCGACTACCACGCCCTGACCTCCATCCGGGACAGGGCGAAGTTCGCCGCCTACACCCGGTCCGTCGCCGCCACCTGGATCACGCTCGGGCTCGATCCCGAGCGCACGGTCTTCTACCGGCAGTCCGACGTCCCGGAGATCTTCGAGCTGACCTGGATCCTGTCCTGCGTCACGGGCAAGGGCCTGATGAACCGGGCGCACGCCTACAAGGCGGCGCGTGACCGCAACGCCGAGAGCGGCATCGCCGACCTCGACGCGGGCGTCAACATGGGGCTGTTCAACTACCCCATCCTGATGGCCGTCGACATCCTCGTCATGGGCGCGGACGTCGTCCCCGTCGGCCAGGACCAGTCGCAGCACCTCGAGATCGCCGCGGACATCGCCGGCTCGTTCAACCACCTCTACGGCGACGTGTTCAGCCTGAAGATTCCCGAGGCGGTGCTGCCGTCCGGGGTCAACGCGCGGACGATGCCCGGCACCGACGGCCGGAAGATGAGCAAGTCGTACGGGAACACGATTCCGCTGTTCGCGCCGCCGTCCCAGCTACGCAAACTGGTGCGCGGCATCCGCAGCGACAGCACGCCGGTCGAGGCGCCGAAGGATCCGGACGCCTCCGCCGCCTTCCAGATCTACGAGAACTTCGCGGACCCGGAGGCCGTCAAGGACATGCGGGTCCGCCTCGAGCAGGGCGGCACCGGCTGGGGCGAGCTGAAGAACGCCCTGTTCGAGACGCTCGACGCCTGGCTGACCCCACTGCGGGCCCGCTACGACGAGCTGGTGGCCCCGGGCAGCGAGCTGGACGCGATCCTCGCCGCCGGCGCGGACAAGGCCCGCGACCGCGCCCGCCCCGTCCTCGCCGGCGCCCGCCGCGCCATCGGCGTCGGCTGACCGGCCCCGCCTGACCAGCGCGGTCAGGCGGTCAGGCGGGCTGGTCGGCCGGGAGGATGCGGGCCTGCTGGGCCAGCCGGGCGAACGCCTCGACGTCGAGGGTCTCGCCGCGGGCGCCCGGGTCCACCCCGGCCGCACGGGCGAGCTGCTCGGCTCGCGCGGGTGAGCCGGCCCAGGGGGCGAGCGCCGTCCGCAACGTCTTGCGTCGTTGGGCGAAGGCCGCGTCGACGGCCGCGAAGACCTCGCGGCGCAGTCCGGCGTCCGCCGGTGGGGCGGCGCGCCGAGTGAAGGCGACGAGGCCGGAGTCGACGTTGGGCTGCGGCCAGAACACCGGGCGGGGCACCGCGCCGGCCGGCCGGGCCTGCGCGTACCAGGCCAGTTTCACGCTCGGCACGCCGTAGATCCGCCCGCCGGGCGGCGAGGTGAGGCGGTCGGCGACCTCGGCCTGCACCATCACCAGGCCCCGTTCGATCGACGGGAACCGCTCCAGCAGACCGAGCAGCAGCGGGACGGCCACGTTGTACGGCAGGTTCGCCGCCAGCACCGTCGGCGCGGCGACCGCCGGCGGCAGGTCGGCCGGCTCGACCCGCAGGCCGTCCGCCTCGACGACGTGGAGCCGGGCGGCCACCGCCGCCGGCAGCCGGGCCGCGGCGGTGACGGGCAGGGCGGCGGCGAGCACCGGATCGACCTCGACCGCGGCCACCGCCGCCGCCTCGGTGACCAGGCCGAGGGTGAGCGAGCCCAGCCCGGGGCCCACCTCGAGCGCGACGTCGTCCGGGCCGACCGCGGCCAGGCGCACCAGCCGGCGGACGGTGTTCGGGTCCACCAGGAAGTTCTGGCCCCTGCGCTTCGTCGGCCGCAGGTCAAGGGCGTGGGCGAGCTCCCGGATGTCGGCCGGCGAGAGCAGCGCCTCGGTCTCTACCAGGGCCCGAACGTCCGTTCCGCGTTGGCGGCGACCTGGGCGGCGAGCTCGTCGACGGCCTCGCCGCGGGTCTGTGCCAGCAGCCGCAGGGTGAGCGGCACCAGATACGGGCCGCCGGGCCGCCCGCGCCACGGGACCGGGGTGAGGTACGGCGCGTCGGTCTCGACCAGCAGGAGCTCGGCGGGCACCACCGCGGCGGCGTCGCGCAGCTCCTGGGCGTTCTTGAAGGTGACGTTGCCGGCGAAGGACATCACGTACCCGGCGTCGGCGCAGATCTTGGCCATCTCCGCGTCGCCGGAGAAGGCGTGGAACACAACCCGCTCGGGCGCGCCCTCCTCGGCCAGGATGCGCAGCGTGTCGTCGTGCGCCTCCCGGTCGTGGATCATCAGGGCCCGGCCGGTCTCCTTGGCGATGGCGATGTGCCGGCGGAAGCTCGCCTGCTGGGCGGCGTGCTGCTCCGGGGGCGTGCGGTAGTAGTCGAGCCCGGTCTCGCCGACCGCGCCGACACCGTCCAGGCGGGCGAGCGCCGCGATCGCCTCGAACGTCTCCTCGCCGACGCCGTTCGCCGCCGCGTTGGGATGGATCGCCACCGCCGCGCGGACCTCCGGGTTGGCCGCGGCGATCTCGGCCTGCCAGCGGCTGGTCGGCAGGTCGACGCCGACGGAGATCATCCGGGTGATGCCGACGGCGCGGGCCGCGGCGATGGCCTCGGCCACCGGAGTGCCCATCAGGTCCAGATGGCAGTGCGCGTCGACCGCCGGGACGGGCAGCGGCTCGGGCGGCGGTGGAGGGTCACCGACGCGTCCGGAGTTCCTCGCCACCCGTTCGCTCCTTCACCCGAAGACACACCCGAGGACACACCCGAAGGCGCATCGATGACGCCACCGCAGGACACGGCAGGACACGGCACGACACGGCACGAAGATCACGTCGTTGCCGCCGACATCCCCTTGCCCACCGCAGATCCTAGGACTCCCGCCGGGTGTGCCGCCCCGACGGCCGTGGGATTCTGAAGGAGTGCTCGACCTCACGGGTTTCTGCCGATGACGACTCCGCTCCCCGTCGCGCTGGTCACGCCGTTGACCGGACCGGACGCCGCCCTTGGCCTGGCGGCGCTGCGCGGAATGACGCTGTGGGCGCGTGACGAACGGCTGCCGTCGCCCTGGGACGAAGTGGGCGTGACGGCCTACGACGCCCACCCCGACCCGGTCGGCGCGATGCGCTCGGCCGCGGCGGCCGAGCCCGCCGCCGTCTTCGGCCCGGTCGGCCCGCGCGCGGCGCTCGCCGCGCTCGGCGCGACGGGCCGGGTCGTGTTCAACGCCGGTGCCCCGTCCACGCGTTTCATGCGCCAGTCGTTCCCGCACGTCGTCAACGTGGCCGCGCCGACCTCCACCTGGCCGCGCGGGGTGCTCTCGGCGATCCGCTCGGTGGACCGCCACGCCCGCCGGGTCGCGCTGCTGGCCTCGGGGGATCTCGCGGTCGAGCTGACGTCGGTGACCAAGGCCGCGGCCCGCTCCCAGGGTTACGACGTCACCTCCAACGTGTTCCCGCCCGGCCGCGGAGCGCAGGCGGCCCGGCTGCTCCCGCCGGCGGACATCCTCATCGTGCACGGCGGCGCCGACGACGAGCTGGAGATCGCGAACGTGCTGCTGCGCCGCTCGTGGCGGGCCGCGGCGTTCTCCACCGCGGTGAGCGCCGAGGCCACGGCGACGCTGGGCGCGCTGCGCGAGGGCCTGCTGGCCCCGGCGAGCTGGGCCCCGGACAGCGTCGCCGAGGTGGGGACGGGCCCGACCGCACGGGAGTTCTCCGCCGACTTCGCCACGCTGCACGGCGTCCCGCCGACGGCGACCGCCGCCTGGGCGTACGTGGGGGGGCTGATCCTGGGGCGCTGCATCCGCCACTGCGGCGGCGTCGGCGACGCCTCGCTCCTGGCCGCCGCGCGCGGCCTCGACACCACGACCATGCTGGGCCGTTTCCGGCTCGACGAGGCGACCGGGCTCCAGGTCGGCCATCAGGTCCCGATCGTCCAGTGGCAGTCCGGCGCGTCCTGGACGGTCTGGCCCCGCGAAGCGGCGCGCGCGCCGTTCCACCACCCGCGCTGGAACGCCCCGCCGCCGGGCGGGGTGGACGTCGAGGCCGGTGCGCGGCCCGCGGACGCCCCGGCCGGGGAGGAGACGGCCACCGGCCCGGGCCCCGGGCCGACCCTGCCACTGCCCGCCCAGGACGCCCCCGCCCGCCCGTTCGGCCTAGGCCGGCCGAGGCCCGGGCTGGGCAGCGGCTTCGGTGCGCGCTGGCCGGCCTCGCCCGCCCCGGAGGGGCCTTCCGGCGGGCTGTCGGGCCCGGATGCCGACGCCGGCCGTCCGGCCGGCTGGCCGGGCTGAGGGGGCGCCGCGATGTCGGCACCACCAGCACGTCCCCCGTGGACGGGCGAGGACCCCTGGGGGGCCCGCGGACGGCCATCGGCGGGCCGCGAGCGACCACCGGCAGGTCCCGGGCAGCCGCCGGCGGGCCGCGCCCGGGACCGCGGGCGGCGGCGCATCACTGTGCTCGGGATCCTCGGGGTCGTGAGCGTCATGTTCCTCGGCGCGACCTTCCGGCTGTTCGTCCATCCCCGGCGGGACTCCCCCGCCCCGGTCGACGCCATCGTGATGTTCGCCGGCAGTCCGGGCCGCCTCGAGCACGCGGTGAGCCTGGCCGTGGCCGGGTACGCGCCGACGCTGGCCGTCTCGGTGCCCACGGCGGACGACCCGTGCCCCCCGGCCATCCCGAACGTCGAGGTGATCTGCTTCGCCCCGGATCCGGTGACCACCCAGGGCGAGTCACGCTGGGTGGCCGCCGCGGCCGCCCGGTACGACTGGAAGTCGGTGCTCGTGATCACCTCGACCAGCCAGACGACCCGCGCGCGGCTGCGGCTGGGGCGCTGCTACTCGGGGCAGGTGCTCATGAGCCCGGTCGCGCCGTCAAAGAGCATGTGGCCGTACATGATCGCCTACGAGTGGGCCGCGATGGGCAAGGCGCTGATCGTCCAGCGGGACTGCTGACCGCTGCCGACCTGGCCGCTGATCTCGGCTGACCGCTGCCGGCCCGCCTGTCGATCAGCAGCCGCGCTGCCAGACCAGCGCTTTGACGGTCGCCGCGGTCTGGTAGGCGATCAGGTACGGCCACTGCCGTCGGGGGGTCCCGACGGCGTCCACCAGGACCTCACCGTCGTAGCAGCGCTCGATGCGCAGCCTGGCCCGGCTGTCCTGGGAGCGGTCCGTGACGAACAGGATCGAGCGCCAGCCGTGGATCCTGGCCAGGCGGCCGGCCTCGCGAGCCTCGCCCTGGGTGGTCACCGGGTCCGGCCAGAAGCAGATGACCTGGATGTCCCGGCCGACCTCGGCCGCGTCGGGGCACCGCCAGGTGCCGGGCATCGAGACCACCAGAACCGGGGCGATGCCGGACCTGGCCAGCTCGACGGCCTTGTCCCGCCGTTCGCCCGGACCCCCGAGCATGAAGATCGCGTCCACGGGACGCGGCTTGTCGATCCTCGGGAAGACGATCATTCGCACGTTCAGCACGGCGATCAGAAGCGCCGCACCGAGCACCCCGGAGCGCAGCGCACGCCGCCACCGCGGCCGCGCCTGCTGTGCGTCTGTGATCACACTCGTGACTGTAGACGGCGTACCTGTGGCCGCGGACCGGTCGAGACGTGCTCTGCTTCACGTTCCCCGACCACCCCCCGCGGTGAATCGCCCGGCGCGGCCGACGCGGCCGGCCGGAAGAAGTCAGCCGACGTCGCGTGACGGTGCCCCGGAAATCAGCCGGGCGCGGCGCACGCAAATACCGCGGGCGTCCATCCCGCATTCTGGTGGGCCTATGAGAGCCGGCTTCGCACCCCGCACCCGGCTCGCCAGGGCCATGCGGGCGGCCGGGCTCCAAGCCGGCCCGCCGGCCGGCGGCGAACGCTGTCGGGCGGTTCGGTGACCGGCCTGACCAGACATCACCGCACCCTCGCCCAGGCGGCCACGGCAGACATTCTCAGAGCACCACCCCCTTCGGGTGGAGGGGCCGAGTGAACCGGGTTTACCCGTGAGCAGCCGACACTTCATCCCATGGTCGACATCGCACCCCAGAAGAGATCTAAGCCACCTGCCACACGCACTGAAGGACCACGACGGAGTGAGTAAGGTGCTGATATAGTTCAGCACGCGGATGTCGGCCGCCGAGGTTTCGCTCAACCGACCTCGACGACTACCGGGTCCGCGGTCATGCGCAGTGGCGCGGTGCCTCCTCATCTCATCCTTGCCGCCCAGCTCCCGCCGCCCGCCGCGCCGTCCATCAGGCCGAGCCGGGCACCACCGGCGCCGGCGGCCGGGCCACCGCCGGCGCCGGTCCGACATCGACCGCCGATTCATGCCGTCCACACTTCCGTGTATCGGAGTGCTCGGCCGCCGAGAAAACCCATCAGGTTCTCCGGCTGCCCGGGTACCGGGCGCAAGAGGGAGATCTTCCGTGGCCGTCCTGACTACCACGCAGTTCACCGGCTCCGAGACCGAGATTCCGGGCCTTTTTGTGTTCGATGTTACGTCCATCGAGGATGAGCGCGGCTGGTTCCAGGAGAAGTTCCACCACGCCAAGCTCGTTGACGCAGGGATTCCCGCGAGCTTCCGGGTCGTCCAGAACAGCCTTTCCTACAACAAAAAGATAGGCGTGACACGGGGCTTTCATGCCGAGCCCTGGGACAAGTACATATCGGTGGTGAAGGGCCGCGTCTTCTGCGCCTATGTCGACCTGCGAGCAGGGAAGAGCTTCGGAACCGTCGTCACCGTCGAACTCGACCGGAACCGAGCCGTCTTCCTGCCTCAGGGGGTCGCGAACTCCTATCAGACGATCGAGGACGACACCTACTATCTGTACAGCGTCAACGAGCACTGGAGTGCCGACCGGTACGACAGCTACGTCTTCGTGAATCTTGCCGACCCGGTCCTCGGTGTGCAGTGGCCCGTCCCGTTGCGTGAGGCCGTGATATCCGATCGGGACCAGCACCACCCGGCGCTGGCCGACGTGAGCCCGGTGGAGATCGCGCCGGCCGAGGTCGCCGGCCGCGGGGACACGGACCCGAGCTGACCGAGCACAGACTGGCCGGGCCGCCGGGCTGACCGGCGACCCAGCCTCACGGCCGGCTCGGGACGCCGTGCGGCGCCCAGCTCCGGACGACCCGGGCGGGCGCCCCTACCGCGAGACTGAAGTCGGGCACGACCCCCTTCACGACGCTGTTCGCGCCGACGACGGCGCCGCGGCCGATCGTCGAGCCCGCTGTGACCACACAGTTCTGGCCCAGCCAGGCGCCGTCGCCGATCGCCACCGGGGCGACGCCGGTGTGGCCCTGGTCCCGGATCGCGACGCCGGCCGCCCGGTAGGCGTGGTCATGATCGGCCACGTAGACGCCACGCGCGAACATCGCTCTGTCCCCGATCGTGATGCCGCGGACGGCCGACAGCGTGCACCACCCGACGAACGACGAGCCCGCGCCGATTCGAATCACCGGCGCCGCCGGCTCGCCGTCCCCATCGATCACCTGGAACCACGAGCCGGGGCCCACATGGACGCCGGCGCCGATCGACATCCAGCGGGCGCCGTAGAGCCGGAACGGCGGCTCGATGTCGGTACGCGGGCCGAGCGCCCCGAACGACCCGGCCAGGAACCGGGTGAAGGCCCGGCTGCGGGCCCTGCGCCACAGGTCGAGGGACCGCTCGGGTAGCGAACTGCTCATGGCCTCGTCAGATGTCGGGACGGGTGACACGTGCCGGATGCGGGCTCGGGCGGGACGCGCGACTGGCTGGGGACGCCGCCCGTGGGCTCGGTGTACGGGGGGTAGCCGGGCCACCAGTCCCGCCGCCGACGCCAGAGCGCGCGCCAGTCGCTCGCACGCGCCCGCGGCCGCCCACGGGCCAGCCCCGACCCCAGATCGGCCAGGGCCCGCAGCGCCACCCCAAGAACGATCATCGCCAGGCAGAGCCGCTGCCGCCACCCCGTCCAGTGCTTCCTCGCCAGCGTGGTCTTCCCGCGGAGGACGAGCACGTGCTTGGCCGCCCAGTTCGAGGACGAGGCCCCGACGTGGTGCACGATCGCCGCGGTCGGGACGATCGTGGGGCGGTAGCCGGCGGCCCGCGCCCGCATCGACAGGTCGGTGTCCTCCCCGTACATGAAGAACCGGGGGTCGAACCCGCCCAGCCGTTCGAAGAGGCCGCGGCTGACCAGCAGCAGGCATCCGGTGACGACACCGACCTCGCGGACGCTGTCGCGCTGCCAGCGCCCGAGCGACTCCGGATCGAAGATCCTCGATCCGTGGAACATCGTCGACAGGCCGACCCCGAAGCACGCCAGGCTCCACAGGCTGGGTGCCCCCCAGCAGGAGCTCGGGTCGACCGATCCGTCCGGCCGCAGCGTCCGCCCGCCGTAGAGCCCGCAGGCCGGGTTCCGGCGGGCGAAGGTGAGGATCTCGGCGACCGCCCGATCGAGGACGACGGCGTCGGGGTTCAGCAGGAGCAGATAGTCCCCGTCGGCGTGGGAGGCCGCCAGGTTGACCGCGCGGCCGAACCCGAGGTTCGTCGCCGACTCGATCAGCCGCACCGCCGGGAACGCGTCCCGAATGGCGTCCGGGGAGCCGTCCGTCGAGGCGTTGTCGACGACGATGATCTCAATCTCGACCCCGGCCGGCTCAGCCAGGACGGACTCCAGGCACCGGACCGTCAGCTCGGCGGTGTTGTAGGACACGACCAGCACGGACACCTCGACGGTCACTGCTCACCCGCCGGGTGGGAGCCGGGGCGCCGCCCGGTGCCGTCCACACCGGCACGGCCGTTCTGCTCAGGCCGGTCCGCCTGGACGGCACGACCGGAACGGGTCGACTCCCCGCGCTTCCCGATGACCTTCGCCGGAACACCCGCGGCCAACGCTCCGGCGGGCAACGACTTCGTGACGACAGAACCGGCGCCGACAATCGTGCTGTCGCCTATCGTCACGCCCGGAAGAACCACCGAGTTGGCGCCGACCCACACGTCGTTGCCGATGACGATGTCCGCCTCCCGCTTCGGCTGGCTGTCGATGACGATGTCCGGCAGCGTCTCGTAGTTCGCGGCCGTGAGAAACGTGCCCGGGCCGATCAGGGAGTGCTCGCCGATCTCGATCCGGCCAGTGCGGTCACCGGCCCACAGCGAAACCCGCTCACCGATGTGGGCGAACGCCCGTATCTCCACCCGCTCCCCGTTCCGGACGGAGACGTTCGGCGCCAGGCGGACACCCCGTTCGATCGTCATCCGGCGAACCTGCTGGACATGCGAGTAGTTGTAGAAGTGGAGGATCCGCAGTGAGTGCAGCAGGGCGCGGGCGTCGAGCAGGGAACGAAGAAAGCCGAGAACCCTGGTCACGTCGTCTCCTCAAGAAGGCGCCTGCTGCTGTCGTCACGCTCCCAGGCACCGAGGTCGCCGTGGCGGACCTTCCGGATGGCCAGCAGCTTCGCCACCGCCGAGATGGTGAGGTAGGCGGGGGCGGCGGTGAGCAGCCGGCGATCGGCGGCGACGACGGACAGCCAGGACGCGCTGCCGGTGTTCCGGTTCTCCGCGGGCACCAGCCCACGGCCGCGGAGTTCGATGTTCCCGGCGTACACCCGGATCTTCCTCCGGACGAAATCCCGCACCGTCCTCGCGGGATAGACGGTGAAGTGGACGGAGTCCACCGTGGTCCGTTCCTCCACGCTGAACTGGTGGTAGAGGTACAGATCGTCGGCGATGGCCTCGGGAAAGCGGGTGAAACGCTTCCGCCCGACATCGCTGACACCGACGACCCCGGAGCCCACGTGCCCGTCGGCGACATAGGGCAGGCGCGTCCAGATCCGGTAGTAGTCGCGGACGGGCCGGGCCACCCCGGTCATGCACGGACGCAGCGCGGGCGCCGCGGCGAGCGCCGCACCCGTGCGCAGGACGTCGGCGACCTCGAGCAGCGCCGCTCCGGCGACCTCCACGTCGGCGTCGACGTAGAAGCGCGGGAAGGCCATGGCCGCCGCGTCCCCGGTGTTCAGGGCGGCCGCCTTGTTCGCCCGATCCGTCTCGATCACCCGGACGCCACGGGCACGGGCGGCCGCGGCTGTGCCGTCCGTGCATCCGTTGCACACCACGATCACGTCGAGTGCTCCGGTGGGCAGCCCGACGCTGAGCGCCGCGAGGCACCGTCCGATGACGGACTCCTCGTTGTGCGCCGGCACGACGACGCTGGCCAGGACGACGCTGGCTGGGACATCACCGACGCCGTGCGGCGCCGGGGCGGAGCCCGCGGAGAGCGGTGCCGTCACCCCGTCGCCGATCTGAGCTCGTCGCCCTCGTGGTCGCCGCCAGGTGCCGCCGCCGGTGTGTGGGAGCCGGCCTGCTCGCGGCGGCGTGGCGCCGGGACGGCGCAGTCAACCGGCCTCGGGCGGACCCGCTCGCCGGCCGGTCGCTCCCGCCCGGTGATGCGGTCGAAGACATCCACGTAGCCGGGGACCTGCAGGCTCCAGTCCAGTACCTCTACCGCGCGCTGCCGGCCCCGCTTGGACAGGTCGGCCCGCCGCTCCGGGTCATCGAGCAGCCGCTCGATCGCGGCGGCGAACCCGTCGATGTCGCCGGGTTCGACGTATTCCGCGATGTCCGCGGCGGTGACCCTGGTCTCGACGAGATCGAACGTGACCACGGGCAGGCCGTAGGCCATGTATTCCATGGTCTTGTTCATGGTCGACACGTTGTTGAGCGGGTTCATCGGGTCCGGTCCGACCGCCAGGTCGGCGGTCGAGAGGTATTTGTCGATCATCTCGTGGTCCGCGCGACCGGTGAAGGTCACGTGGTCGTCAAGATCCAGCTCCGTGGCGAGCGCGCACAGATCGTCATAGCAGTCGCCGAAACCGAGCAGGGCCATGTGGACGTCGGTGCGGCCGCGCTGGTGGACGAGGATGTCGAGGGCACGCAGCGCGTTGTCCACTCCGTCCTGCGGGCCCATCACCCCGAGATAGCAGAGCAGGAACTCGCGGCCTTTCCGCAGTTCCGGGTGGACTGCGCCGGGCCGCATCCGATCGGTGTCCGGGCCGCTGCGCACGACCGTCGTGTCCTGCCTGGTCCGGCCGCCACGGCGGATCGCGATCTCACGGTAGGAGTCATTGGTGGAGATGACGTGGTGCGACAGCCCGTAGGTGATGCGCTCGAGCGCGAAAAGGAAGGCGAGCAGAATCCGCGACGGGCGCTCGAAACGGGACTGGTAGACCTCCGGGCAGAGGTCGTGCTGGTCGTACACGAGGCGCACACCGCGCCGCCGATAGAATAACGCGAGCAACGCGTAGGTGTCCGGCGGATTGCACACCTGGATAACGTCGAAGCCGCGTTCCCGGTAGACCCGGCGCGCCAGCCGGGCGGTGCGCATCCAGCAGACAAAAAACTCTTTCATATATGAGAATACGCCGGACGTTGCGACGTACGGCTCGTACTTGTAGAGGTACACGTCGTCGAGCAGCTCACAGTCCGGGTCACCCGGCCCCTTGGGGCATATGACCCGCACCTCGTAACCGGCACTCACCAGGGCCTGACATTCCAGCCAGACCCGTCGGTCGAGCGGTACCGGCAGGTTCTGCACTATGATCAGCACGCGATTACTCAACGTCACCGCTCCCCCAGATTGACCAAGTGAACCTGCGGTGAGCGCCGCTGCTGGACAGGTCACCCACTGACGACATACTAGAACAGATGTTGTTCGATCCGTCCGGCCCTTTGGGGAACTCGAGATGAACCGGGCGGTCAGGCCGGTCAACGCATCAGGGTACAGTGCCCTGACCATGCGTTTTAGCGGAAAGCTTGATCGTTTGTGGTGAAATCCCGCACCGAGCCGGCCTCGCGATCTGCTCGCCGACAAGCATTCTTAGACGGAAAGCAAGGACGCTGGCTCGACACCTCGGAACTGAACCAGGGCCTTGCCGGGCGGTCCCGGAGAGGTGTGGCGGCGACGGCCGGCGCCCAACTCTGGCGATTGTTCACCCAATTCGGCTCAACGATTATTCTGGCCCGGCTGCTGTCGCCGGACGCCTACGGCCTCGTCGGGATGGTGCTGGCGATCTCGGCTCTCGCCGACCAGCTGACGGACCTCGGGCTCTCCCAGGCCGTCATCCAGCGCAAGACGATCACTCACAGTCAGGTCAGCGCGCTGTTCTGGGTCAACGTCGTGGTCGGGCTCAGCCTCGCGGTGGCGCTGGCCGCGGCCAGCCCGCTGATCGCCCTGTTCTACGGGCACGACGAGCTCGTCGGAATCACCCTCGTCGTCGCGCCGTCATACCTGATCACCGGCGCCCTCGTACAGCACCAGGCGCTGCTCCAACGGCAGATGAAGTTCGGCTCCGTCGCGGCCCGCGACATGATCGGCCGGACCACCAGCATCGTCGTGGCCATCACTCTCGCGTCGCTGGGGGCCGGCTACTGGTCGCTGGCGCTCATGCCGACCTCGGCGGCCCTCGCCCGGGCGGTTCTCGTCTGGACGGCCTGCGACTGGCGGCCGAGCCGACCGGCCCGCGCGGACGGCCTCGCGCCGATGCTGCGCTTCGGCGGCAGCGTCGCCGGCTCCGGCCTGCTCGGGTACGTCAGCCGCAACGCCGACAACGTCCTGGTGGGCCGGTTCGCCGGGCCGGCGGCCCTCGGCCTCTACTCCCGTGCGTACGCGCTGCTCCTGCTCCCGCTGCAGCAGGTCAACCAGCCGGTCAACATGGTCGCGATCCCCACCCTGTCCAGGCTCCACGACCAGCCGGACCGGTTCCGCGACTACTACCGCGCCGCCGTGTTCACCGTGGCACTGCTCGCTCTTCCGCTGGTCGTGCTGATGGCGCTGCTCGCAGACGTGTTCGTCACCGGCCTGCTGGGCGCGCCGTGGAGCGGGGTCGTGCCGATCTTCAGAGTGCTGGCGATCGCCGGATTCGCCCAGGCGATCAGCTCGACGGCGACCTGGCTGTGGGTCTCGCGGAACCGGGCCGACAAGATGCTCAAGGTCGCCGCGGTGACCCGTCCGCTCACCGTGGCCTCGTTCTTCCTGGGGTTGCCCTGGGGGCCGGTGGGCGTCGCCTGGGCCGTCAGCATCGCCTCGGTGGTGACCGCCATCCCGATGCTTGCCAGCGCCACCCGCGACACCCCGGTCAGGCTGTCGGATGTCGCGACCTCGATCGCGCCGGCCGTCCTCGCCAGCGCGGTGCTCGCCGCGGTGACCGCCGGGGTGCGGGCGGTGGTGGACCTGCCCCCGATCGCCGAGCTCGTCACCGCCGGGACGGCCGGCGTGGCGGCGTATGTGGCTGTCGTGTCGGCCATGCCGACCTGCCGGCGCCAACTGCGCGGCGTGCTGCGCGGAAAGCGCGGGACGGCGCCGGGTCGGGGGCCGTCCGACAGCCCGGCTCCCGGATCCGTCCCGCCCCAGGATCAGTGGCCGCTCGCGGCGGCGGCCGAGCACGGCGCCCGACGCCGACGGTCACACCGGCGGTCTCGTTGATCTCGACGGAGGAACCGACCCATGCCCGAGCCCGAACCCCGCTCCGCCCCCGCGCGCGACGTCGTGTTCACCCTGTCCAGGGAGACGCTGCGGGACATGGCGATCCGCTCCTACATGCGGCCGCCGGACCGCGTCCTGCTCACCCTGATGCAGTCGCCGCGGGTGCGACGGCTGCTCGTCGCCGAGCCGTTCCGCAGCCGGGTGACAGCGTTGGCGAAGGGCGACCCGGTGGTGGCCATTCCACCGACGAGCAGGCCGGACCGCTACGTCGTGTCCGCGCGCCGCTGGCGTCGCGAGGACCCGGTCTCGCCCGCGATGCTGCGCCACACCTACCGGCGCTACGACCGGGTGCTGCGACGGGCCGCGGAGCAGGCCCGCTGCGAGCGGCCCGTGGTCGTCACGACGTACCCGCTGCTGGCCGGGCTCGCCGAGCTGGAATGGGCCGACTCGGTCGTCTACTTCGCCCGTGACGACTGGGCGACCTACCCCCCGCTGGAACGCTGGCACCCGGCGTTCCAGGATGCCTACGCCGAGATCCGCCGCCGGCGGCGGCCGGTGGTCGCGGTGTCGGAGTCGCTGCGCCGGCGGCTCGCTCCCACCGGAGGCTCACTGGTCGTCCACAACGGCGTCGATCCCGCCGAGTGGGAGCGGCTGCCGCCAGCGCCCGCGCTGACCACGGGCCTGCCCCGGCCGTGGTGCGTCTACGCGGGCACCGTCGACGACCGGCTCGACGTCGACATGGTCGCCCGGCTGGCGACGGAGAGCACGGTGATACTCGCCGGGCCCGTCAAGGACGAGCGACACGCCGCCCCGCTGCGGGCGTTGCCCTCGGTGGTCCTGCCAGGCCATCTCCCCCGGCCGGCCGTCACCGGGCTGATCGCCGCGGCGGACGTGTGCCTGCTACCGCACCGGGTGACCTCACTGACGGAGGCGATGGATCCGATCAAGCTGTACGAGTACCTGGCGGCGGGGCGGCCCGTCCTGGCGAGCGACCTGACACCGGTCCGGGGCATGGGACCGCGGGTCAGGCTGCTGGCGCCGGGCGACGATCCGGTGGCCGCGTTCAGGGAGGTCCGCGGCTGGCCGGAGGTGACCGAAGCGGAACGCCACCGGTTCGTCGCGGCGAACAGCTGGTCAGCCCGTCATGTGGAGCTGCTGGACTTCGCTCTTGGCGGCGATCCGGAGCGGCAGCAGCGGCCCGCGGCCCGGCCGGCCCCGCCGATCGAAGGCCACGCTAGGGCGACGTCAGCGAGGGCCGGCGAAGCGACGTGAGACCGGCACCCGCGAGGGCCGGCGTACCCGCGGCCGGCCCTCGCGGCGCTGGTTCACGCGATACCGGCGGGCTGCCGGGCCGCCGGGACGAGCTCCGCCACGCTTGGCTGGTCACCGCGCGGGTCCCGCCACTGGACGGGTGCCGCCGCGGCAGGGCCGGCCGGTGTGGGCACGGGCCGCTGTTCGAGTCGCCACAACGCGCCGGTGACACCCAGCGTCAGGTAGAACAGGCCGGCGAAGGCCGGGAACGACAGTGAGTCGAAGCTGTACGAGGCCGCCGCGACGGCGACGAGCATCGCGGCGAGGGCCTGGGCCAGTTCTCGGGTCGCCGCGTCGGCGGCGCGCCGGGCCACCCCGAACGCCATCGTGATCCCGCCGAGCATGACGATGACGAGCGCGGCCAGACCCACGTATCCGGAGGTGAGGATGGTCCCGAGGTACTGGTTGTCGAGGAAGAAGTACTTCGCCGGGATGAAGGTGCCCGGCCCGCGCCCGAACCACGGCCGCTCGCTGATGTAGGCCTGCGCGACCGCGTAGTCCGCGATCCGTCCCTGATAGCTGGGATCAGTCTTGTAGTTCAGGAACAGACTGCGCAGCGTGCCGAGCACACCGGGCACGGCGGCACCGAACGCGCCGACCCCGATCACCAGCCAGACGAACACGTTGAAGCGCCGCCGCCAGCTCCACACGACGCTCTGGACCAGCAGCACGCAGCCAAGCCCGATGATCGCCGTCCGGGAGACGGAGAGGGGGGCGGCCGCCGCGGTCAGCACCAGCGCCCCGGCGGCACGCTGCCGGGCACCCTTGGTGACAGCGTGAGAAGTCCGGTACAGCGCCAGCGGGACGACCATGGCGACGACCACACCGAACTCGATGTAGTGCGACGCCGTGCCGGCGACCCGGGAGGTGCCGCCCCCTCGTGAGACGGACTCGAGCGCCGGGGACCACATCACGAACCCGGGAAGCCGCAGGTACCTGCTGTAGTCCTCGTGCGTCAGGTACTGGACGATTCCGAACAGCGCCATCACGGCCCCGAAGCACATGATGCGCGAGATCAGGACCTCGAGCCGGGCCCGCGAGGGAATTCCGTCGGCTGCCGCGAGCGCGATGCCGACGAGCGCCAGGACGGCCAGGATCGACCGGTCCGAGGCACGGGCCTCCACGCCGTCGAGCCCGCGGCGCTGACCGGCCACATAGGCGGCGAGCAGCGCACCCAGATAGATGAGCAACAGGCCCCGGACCGGCTGGCGGCCACGGCGGACCAGGCCGGGATGCAGCCAGGTGCACAGCCAGGCGCCGGCCAGCACCAGGCCGAGCAGGAACATCGGCCGGCCCGCCGCGCCGAGCGACTGCAGGGTGTTGCGCGCCGGGATGACGAACAGCAGCACGCCGAGGAGTGTCAGCACGCTCACCGCGTCCGGCCGCCACCTGGCGATCGGGAGCGCCGCCACCGTCCGGAGCGCCGCCCGTCCGGGCATCGTCACCGCGGGCGGCCGCTTCGGTCGAGGTCCGGCGGGACGGGCCCCGCCCCGAGTCGGTTGCCCGTCCGAATGGTCACCGTGTCCTCATTGACCGCCGCGGTCTCGTACTCCGGTGTGTCCCTGCCCGGTGTGTCCCCGCCTCGGCGCGGCGAGGCCAGTGGATCTCCCAGCGGATCCGGCTCCCGAGTCAGCGGGCTCCGCGGTGATCCGGCGTCCGGCAAGTTGTCGGGCCGGCCGGTTCCACCGGCCGCGGCGCGACGGCGGGCGGCGACGAAGCCGTCCAGCGCCACCGCGAGGCCCACCGCCGCCGCGAGCGCGACGACGCCGATGACGATCCGCTGGCGGGAACGACCCGGGTACTGGGCGGGTGAGAGGTTGGCTCCCTCGGCCGCCGGCATGATCGAGTACTGCGCGCCCGGAGCGGTGACACCGGTGCTGGCCTGGTGCGCGACGAGGTGTCGGTTCGCCATCGCGACGACCTCCTCGACGGTGCGACGGGCCAGGTCGGGCGTCGGGCCCGTCACGCTCACCGACAGCACCAGCTTCGCCCTGGTCCAGCTGACCTTGTAGGTGGGGAGAAGGCCCATCTTGTGGATCTGCGCGCGGGACGCGTCGGCGTCCATGGCGCGTTCCTCGAGCGAGCCGGCGAAGCCGACGCCGCCGGAGTTCTCCACGCTGCCGGTCGGCGCACTCGCGCGGCTCGGCGGGGCGTTGACGAAGGCGTCCATGGCCGCGGAGTACTGCGGCTTCACTCCCGAAGTGGTGACCAGGGCGGTTGCGATCCCCACTGCCACAACCGCCAGGAACACATACCAGCGCCGAATGGTGATGCGCACGATCTGCCATATATCCATCTGAGCATTCCCTCCCCTCCCACGCCGCCGGCGCTCACCGACGGCAGATACTCTGATCGCCTTTTCGGCACGTCGTCAGACCCAGCGGGTCCTTGTTCCTCCCGTACTTCGCCTGGACAGCGCCGTCACGCGCCACCGGCGCCTTCTCGCCCGGCCCGCGGCAGATCACATCCCTCGCAACAGACCGGCCAACCGGCCCGCCTGCGCGCCGGTGTTGAACGTCGTCTCGACCGCCTGGCGGCCGGCCCGCCCCATTGCCGCGGCCCGGTCGGGGTCGAGCAGGAGCCCCGCCAGCTCCGCGGCGAGGGCGCCGGAATCACCCGGCGGAACAAGCAGTCCTGTCCGCCCGTGATCGACGTAGTCGGACATTCCCGGGGTTTCGGTGACCACGACCGGGCGGCCCGATGCCATGGCCTCGAGAACGACACTGACGCCGCTGACATGTAGGTTCGGCCGCAGTGTAACCACCACCGCGGAGGCGCGAGCGTAGAGATCAACAAGATCGATGTGGCTCATTCTTGGATGCCGCTTCCCGAGCCTTGCGGGAATCGTCACCTCTCGGCCGGTAACCAGTTCCAGGCGCAGCCCGGTGACTTTTCCAGCCGCGTCCGCGATGGCGGCGAGAAGCGTATCGTGGTCCCGGTGCCGGTCGTTTCCGACGCTGACCACCAGGCCGGGTACCGGATCGGTTTCGGCCGGCCGGAAGAAGTCCGCGTCGATGCCGAAGGGCAGATGGGCGAGTCTGCGTTCGGCGACCTTCAGGACGTCCCGGAGCACCGGGAGCTGGGCGCTCGACAGCGCCCAGACCAGCTGGGCCGAACGCAGCGCGCGGGGCGCCAGCGCCAGTGCCCCCCGCGGCCGGCCCACCGGGTCGGTCAGCCAGATGACGCCGGTGGCGACCGGTCTGCCGCCCCGCCACCGCTCCATCGAGGCAGCCGGTACCCCGGCCCGTTCGTCCCAGCACAGCACCGCCTCCGCCGCCGCGTCGATCCGACGCGCGGCGACCTCCCGCCACTCGAAGCCCCCCAGCGCGCGGGTGGCTCTCGCGCCCGGCGCCCGGTGGCTCACGGCCGGCAGCGACCCGCTGGTCCGAAACCCGTGGTCGGCAAGCCTGTTCAGCCCGTACGGCCAGACGTCCGGGACCTCGCCCCGGGCATGTCGACGTTCCCAGTCGTAGGGGTCGAGGCCCCGACTCAGGAGCACATCCACGACCGGCCGTGGCTCACGGTTCGTGTCGGCGGTGTCGGCACGAGCGGCCATCTCGGCACGAGCGGCGGTGTCGGCACGAGCACCGACGCCGTGTCGCGGTGGGGCGGTCACGGCGCGAACTCCCGGCACCTCTCCAGGGCCTCGTCCGCGCTGGTCGCCCAGTGCACGAGGTCGCTGTCCGAGGTCCACGCCTCGAAGGTCCCACTGACCTTTCCGTAGCTGTTGTCAAACACCGAGTGGGGGATGCCGAGAAGCAGGCAGAGAATGTGCGCGTGCAACCGGTCGGTCACCACGTAACGCGCGGTGCACAGGAGGCTCGTCGCCGTTCCCACGCTTATCTTCGCCATTGTTTCATAGGCCGCGTGCAGCGCGGGGCGGGCCGCCCGGTGCGCATCCGGATGCCGGCCCAGGGCATGCCGCTCGAGTTTCGGCAGCGCCTTCGCCGCCCTCCACCGCGCCGCGGGCAGGCCACGCATTCCCCAGTCGGCCCGACGTATGCCGGGGCCGGCCACGCCCGCGATGGCTCCGGTGCCCTCAACGTCATCGCGGGCAAGACACAGCACGCCGTCGGGACGTACCGGCCGCGGCGGTCTCAGTGGGCCGTTGGCCAGGGCCGAGTCCGGCGCGAACACGAGCGGCACATCGAAGTTCTCGGTGGCGAACGAAAGGCTGCGCCGTTCACGGACCATGAGAGTGAAATGTGGGTGGGCCGCGGTCACGCGCTGGGCCTCGGAAAGCGCCGTCCGGCTACGGAAGGAAATACTCTGCGGAAGTTGGATCACGGTACGGTCCGGGAAGTCACGCAGGACCCGGACCCGGAGCTCCTGATGCCCCGGCCAGAGGTCACCGAAATTCCCCCCGCCGAGTAACAGGACAGGCCCCTCCGGCAGTGCCTCCCGTAACCGGTCCGGCCGGTAGCGCGCGGTGTCCGCGACGTAGGCGACCCTTACTCCCAGCTGTCGGAGAATCTGGCGTACGCCGAGCCAGATGGCCGAGTCACCACTGTTGCGGTGGTACGGGAAGTCGAGGAGCGCCACGTCGGTCGTCCCCGGCGGCAGCAGGTCGGCGACGGCGGCCGTGGCCCGCGTCGACAGGCTCTCGATCAGGCGGGCAGTGGATGCGACCGCTGCCGTCGAGGCGTACGAAACCCCTGTCGCGGCCTCCGTCATTACTCGCGTCCCCCAGCGTCCCGTAATCCTCGGATGGTCCGTCGGTACAGCACCGCGTCAGGTCGTCGCGGCCCGGCCGTGCAGGGCCCGCCGCCGCACAAGCCGGTGCACCCGCCGTGCGTCGGACCTCGCGATCGCCTCGGCAAGCGCCCTGACGAGCACGGGGTCACGGTTCGCCCGGCGAAGTTCACGCAGGTTCACGACCGCCCAGTGCCGGGGGCCTCGGCCGGGGAGGTCAACCCGCCGCACGACATCCGGATCAAGACCGGACGGGAAGCAGGTGAACTCGCCGAGCACGCCGAGGGACTCCAGGGCGAGCATCGTGCGCAGGCACTTCTCGCACCTGCCGCAGTTGAAGTCGCCGCCCGGGTTCTCCCAGCAGACCCTCAGGTTCTGCCGGACGACCGGGTGCCTCGCGATGAAGGCGACCTTCTCCTGGCGGGTGGCGTCACATCCGTCGTGCTCGATCGCGATCTGGTCGCTGGACAGCAACGGATCGGTGAGCGGGTGTGAGGCGAGCGGCTGCAGCTCGTGGTAGGCGAGAGTCCCGGCGACCAGCGCACGACCGAACCGCCGGGACAGCAGGTGCGCGACGGTGGCGAGCCCGGACGAGACGTAGGCGGGCCAGCTGACGTGCGGATCCGACAGCGCGCGCAGGTCGGTCTCGAGCTCGATCAGCTCCTTGCCGAGGCTCTCCACCGTCCGACGCAGGCTGTCGGAGACGACTCGTCGCAGCTCGACGTCCTCCAGACCGACGTCGAATCCGTGCACGTAGACGACCGCGTCGACCCTGTCGATGTTGCGTAGGAGCGTGTAGAAGCTGTCGACCCCGCCGGAGAAGAAGCAGAAGGTCTCGGCCGCCGCCGGCCGGGCCGAGCGGGCGGTCCCGGTCAGCACCTGTACCGGCTCGAGGGTGGGATACCACCGCGACATCAGTGCCTGGTAGTCGTCCACCCTGGCGGCCAGCACCTCGCTGATCGGCCCCGCGCACTCCAGAGTCACGCCGCGCCGCATGGCGATTGTCAGCGCAGTGGTCAGGCCGGCGTTCGCCGTCTCGGCAAGCTCGACGTCCGAGGAACGGAAGTACGCCTCTTCCACTCCCCTCAGGCCACGCACACCGATGGAGACCAGATCGCCCGGCACGGACGAAACCTCCACCTTCATGGCTTTCCCCCCAATTATAGCCCTGATAGTGAGCAGGGTCGAGCATAACGGGATGGGGACACCGAGATACGGGAATTCTTGGATGTCCTCACCCCATCTCGTCGAACGGTACTACCTCGGCGGAAGATCCGCCCGGAGCGGCTACGCGGCCACCGAGGGGAGCCGGCGCGGCCGCGCCGGCTCCGACGGCCCGAGAGCATCATCGGATGCCGATTGTTTGCTTGTCGTCAGAATTTGTTTGCTAGACGCCAGGAATCCGAAAGTGGCGCCACGGCCGCATCTCCAGCAGCTGGCCCGGCGCCCGCCGAGCCGAATCGACTGCCACGAAAGAAGATCGGCCGCGGCACCCATTCGCCAGCCCCCACCATCATGTAGCAGCGTGAACACGGAGAGTGCCTGGACGGTTTCCGCAAGAATTCAAGCCGATTTGCAGCTACGCCCTCCGGTGTGTGCTTAAACTGGTGGGGCTCTCGCGCAGACAGGGTTCAAAGCATGAAGGTCGCAACATCTCCATCATTCAACAATCCGATGCCGGTCCGTTACATCCGGTCGACCGGCAGAGAGTTGCCCTGCCCCCGGCCGCCACGGACCGGCGGGGGATCAGGAAGGTGGACGGCAGCCAGGGATGCGTGTGGGCGCAGGGGAAGTCCACGCCAGGAACACCGCCGCCGGGTCGGTGGCGCGGACAGCGGCAGCGGCTTCCAGGAACCAATCGGCCGGCGTCGGATATCCGACATCGACCGGCCCGGCCCCGAGGGGCCATCGCAGGTCGCAGCGTCGAGTCGTTCACAGGAATGCGTCGACGCGCCTACCGGGCGCGTCGGCGAGGGGGGGAAGGTTACATGCCTGTTCGTCGAAGTATCTACGCACTCAGTCTGGCCGAGGTCCAGGCGTTCACCGACGCACTGAACACCCTGAAGCAGTCAGGTGTCTACGACCAGTTCGTGACACGGCATCACACCGCAATGATGACTTTCACACCGACGTCACAGACCGTACGGAACGCCGCACACAAGGGACCGTCGTTCCTGCCCTGGCACCGCCAGTCACTCCTCGAGTTCGAATCCGCGCTCGGTGCGGTCCTGCCCGATTTCGGAATCCCTTACTGGCCGTGGGAGGCCGACGCCGCGTTACCTGACCCGAAACAGGCGCTGATCTGGACGGCGGACTACTTCGGCGGGAACGGTCTGCAGAGCAACGGCTGGTATGTACAGGACGGGCCGTTCGTCAACTGGCAGGCGATCATCCTGAACAGCTCGACGGGTCAGCTCGTCCCCCGTTCAAGGGCTGGACTCATCCGGAAGTTCGCGGTGGACACCGGCGCGACAACCCTGCCGACACAGGCGGACGTCACCGACTGCCTCACCGAGTCACAGTACGACCGCTCCCCCTGGATCGACTCCCAGAGCACGAGTCCGAGTTTCCGTAACCGGATAGAGGGCTTCCTCCGACACGCCGGCGAGTCGTCCACCCAGGCGAGAATGCACGGCCGGGTGCATCGGTGGGTCGGCGGCGACATGGGCGTCAGCACGTCCCCGAACGACCCGATCTTCTGGCTGCATCACTCGAACGTCGACCGGATCTGGTCGGTGTGGCAGGCGTCCGGGCACGCCACCGACTACCTCCCGGTCACCGGCGGGCCGACGGGCCACAACCTGAACGACGCGCTGCTGGGTCTTGCCACGTCGGGAGTCACGCCCGCCTCGTTGCTGGACATCACCGCACTCGGCTACAGCTACGAGTAGGGGAAAGACATGACCGAGATGTCGCGCCGGCGGATACTGAGCAGCGCCGGAGTCGCGGGTGTGCTGGCTGCCACCGGGTTCGTCGCCACACGGCCGACCGAGGTGGAGGCCGCCACCGCGGATTCCCTCCGGTCCTTCCGGTCGGGCCAGATCAAGGACCTCAGGATCGGCGGGCGAGCAGTACGGATCGCCGAGAGCTCCAATGATCTCGTCGTCACCGTCGACGGGCGGCAGCTGAACCACGTGCAGATCCATCGGGACAGCCCCACCCGATACCTGTCCCACGTCTTCCCGCACCACGAGTTCGCGGACGTGAAGTCACTGGTCGCGGCCCTGGTCGAAGGCGACCGAACGCTCCTCGTTCTCTGAGATTCGCTGAGGCGAGTCTCCGCGCCAAGCGGCGGCCAGACGCAGCTGTCCGTGGGTCCTGGTCGCGACCGGGACCCACGGACCCGTACGAGTGGTGGAT